>CANNLB010000071.1 GCA_947505565.1 Acidobacteriota bacterium
CCGCCCACCGCAACCGCAAGGACAACGAGGACCCCTTCGAAACCCTCTCCGCCCGCGAGCACCAGGTCTTCACCATGCTCGTCGAAGGCCACCGCGCCAAGGAAATCGCCGCCCGCCTCGCCGTCAGCCCCAAAACCGTCGACACCTACCGCGCCAGTATGATGCGCAAGCTCGACATCCACGACGTCGCCGGCCTCGTCAAGTTCGCCATCACCAGGAACCTAACCAGCCTCCCGACGGTCGACTTCCACTTCCCCCCCCCTGCCAACGCCCTCGCCAAAGCCGCGGGTGAGGGCGTCGGCTGACTAACGGACGATCTTCCCGAATAGCTGCCCTCCCCGTCCGGGACCCAGCCAGGTCCCGGCGTACTGGTCTTTGTACAACAACACCCGCGCCGAATACGGCCCCCCCGGCATCGCCACATCCGTCACCTGGATCATCGGCGTATCTCCCGCCCATTCAATCGTCACCGGCACCGGCAACGGCCACTCCTTCTCCCCCAGCTTCATCCGCGTCCGCAGCAGCCAAGTCTTCCCGCCCACCTTCGTCATCCCGTCGATCGCGTACCGCTCTTCTCCCGATAGCCCCGGCTTCTTCCACGTCGTCGATTGCCCCACCAGCGCCGCCCCGCTCAGCATCGCCGAAAGCTCTTTATCCAGCTGATCCTGCGGCGTCACCGGCCGACTCCCGCATCCCGCCAACACAATCAAAAACCATAGCTTCTTCATACCGGTAACCTCACCTTCCAACAAGCCAATCCCAACGCCGCCGTCAGCCCCGCCAGAATCCAAAATACCAAGTCGTACGAACCCGTCCGCGCCAGCGCCTCCGCCAGCAGCACCGGGCCTACCGCCGACGCCACCACCGTCATCATCTGCGCCGCCCCCTGAATTCGCCCCAACTCCGCCCGCCCAAACACCTGGCTCCAAACTGCGAAAAACACGACCGTCACCACGCCCCCCGCCACCCCCAGCGCCGCCCCATATCCCATCACCCCCGCAAAAGTCCCCACCAGCGGCAGCGCCACCAGCGACCCCGCCAGCACCCCCATCCCCACCCCCATCAGCCGCTGGATCGGCCACCGCATCGCCACCCATCCCCCGCCAAAATTCGCGACCAAACCCAACAGCGTGCTCACCACCAGCACCGTCTGGTATGTCGTCGCGTCGAACCCCTTCTTCTCCAAAATCGACTGGTTAAACAACGCAATTCCCGAGTAAACCAACCCAAACATGGCACTGGACAACCCAAACACCCAGAACGCCGGCGTCCGCACCGCCCGCCCGAACACCATCCCCCCCGTGGGTCCCGGCACCTCTTCGGTCGCCGGAGCCTCCCGCACTAACCACCATGCCAGCGGAGCCAGCACAGCCACCAGCGCCCACCCCACCCCGCTCCACGCCGCCCGCCAACCAAACTTCAAAATCGCCTGTCCTACGCTCGGAAACGCCGCAATGAACCCCATCCCGACTAGCAGCGCGTACACCCCCATCGCTAAGTTGATCCGCCGCGCAAACCACTTCCCCGCCAGCGCCAAACTAACGACCGACAACGCTGACTGCCCCAAGCCCCGCGTCAAAGTAACTGTCACCGCCAACACCGTCAAACTCCCGGACCCCGCCATCAGCAGCACCGTCAATCCCAGCGCCAGCAACAGCCCCGTCATCACCACCCGAGCCCCGTACCGATCTACCAACCGTCCGCACGGCAAGTTGAACGCCGCCCCAATCACCGTCGCCCAAAGGTTGATGTTGGCGTAGGCCACCCGGTCCAACCCGAAGTCCCGCAGCAACGGTTCGGTCACGAGTCCCAGCCCCTGCGTCCGCCCCGGCAGCGTGCCCACCATCGCCAACGCCGCCATCCCTAAAACCGCCCAGCCCGGATACATGAAACAATGTTATCCCAGTGCTCTGGACCATCCGCCTCAGCGCCGCCCTCTACGCCGTCACCCTCTACGGCCTCTGGCGTCGTCTCCCCTGGGCCCGGCCCCTCTCTGCCCTCGCCTACGCCCTCTACCTGGCCCACCTCTGCCTGGCCTTTGACCAGCGCTACGCCTGGAGCCACGCCCTCGCCTACGCCGAAACCGCCCGCCAAACCCGCGAGCTCTTCGGCTTAGACTGGGGAGGAGGCATCTATTTCAACTACCTCTTCACGCTCGTCTGGCCCATCGACCTCATCTGGTGGCGTCGTCCCTTTTCCCTCGGTATCCACGTTTTTATGATTTTCATGTTCCTGAACGGCGTCGTGATTTTCGGAAAATGGTGGCGGTAGGCATGCGCAAGTTTCTCTTCTGGCCCCACCTCGCCGCCGGGGTGGTCGCCGGCCTCGTTATCCTGGTCATGTCCGTCACCGGCGTCCTGCTCACCTATGAGAAGCAGGTGGTCGCCTGGGCCGACTCACCCGCCAACCGAGTCCCCATTCCAGATGGCTCCGCTCGTTTGTCGATCGACCAACTCCTCGCCGTCGCCCCCGCCAAACCCACCGCCCTCACCTTATCGAACGACCCCACCGCCGCCGCCCAACTGACCCTGCCCCAGAACCGGATCGTTTTCGTCGACCCCTACACCGGCCGGATCAACGGTGAGGGCTCCGTCCCCACCCGAAACTTCTTCCGCCAGGTCACCGCGTGGCATCGCTGGCTCGGCCAGAACACGCCAATCACCAAAGGCATCACTGGCGCGTCCAACCTCGCCTTTCTCTTCCTGCTCCTCACCGGCGTCCCCATGTGGATTCAACGCCCCATCGTTTGGTTCCGCCAACGACTGTCGAACAAGGCCCGCGACTACAATTGGCACCACGTCCTCGGCATCTGGGCCTCGGTTCCGCTTCTGCTGATCGTCTGCACCGCCGTTTTTTTCTCTTATTCCTGGGCCACCCCCCTCCTCTACCGGGTGACCGGCGAGGCGCTCCCCGCCCCGGAGCATCCCGCTGCCGTCGGGCTAGGGCCGTACCAGCCTTTGCTCCTGAAGTTCCAGCGCGCCCCCTGGCGAACGATCACCCTTCGGCCGGCTTCGGGGTGGTTTACGGTCGAAGAAGGCTCCTGGGGCCGCATGGACCTGAAAACGCAATGGGTCTTCGATCCGGCCTCCGGCGCCTTGCTCCGAACCGAGCGCTTCGAAGACCTCCCCCTGGCTCGTCGCCTCCGCACTTGGGTTCGTACCGTACATACCGGAGAAGCCGCCGGCTGGTTGGGCCAAACCATCGCCGGCCTGGCCTCCGCCGCCGCGGTCGTCCTCGTCTGGACCGGCCTTGCCCTATCCTGGCGTCGCCTCCGCGTCGCTCGCTCTTAGCAGCTTCGCTCCCGTTCCCGCTCTTCCCCGTTCCCGCTCTTCAATGACACTGTCCCGATCGCGCCACTACGACTTAAGCGTTGCGAGCGTCTTCGGGCGCATCTGCCGCCGACGCTCGGCGTCGAGATCCACCGTCCGCAATCCCTTCAGTTCCGACTCCAGCGATTCGATTTTCAGCTCTTTCGCCGACCGCGTGGCCTGCAATAGCGCAAGGGCGGTCAGAAGCGCACAGGCCGCGCAGGCTCGGCACCAACGGGCGAGGAACTCGCCCATCCTGCCGGGCCGAAGCGAGTCCGTTGTGCGCGGCTCCTTAGAAGATCTCTCTCGCGTTCTTCGGCAGTAATGACAAACAGATGCTACCATCAGAGGCTGGAAGAGTATTGCCGTGGATAAAGTAGAACGCGAACATTTGAAGCACGACCGCTTTGCGGAAGAGGTCACCCACTCCGTCGAGTACGTCGCCGGTCACAAGAAGCAGTTGGGATTGTATGCCGGCATTGCCGCTGCCGTCCTCGTCGTCGGCGTCGGTGCCTGGTTTTACATGGGCAAAGAAGCCGAGGCTCGCCAGGACGCGCTCAAGGTGGCTCTGCAGATTCAGGATGCGGCCATCGGACCGGGTTCGAACCCCTACGTGAAGTCCTTCCCCACCCAAGCGGAAAAGGATGTCGCCGCCCAGAAGGCGTTTAGCGATCTCGCCAGCCGCTACCCGGGCAAGGAAGTCGGCGCCATCGCCACGTATTACCTCGGCATTCTAGCCGCCGATGGCGGCAAGTACGGCGAGGCGGAAAAGCACTTCCAGGTAGCCGCCGACTCCGGACAGCCGGAATACGCCGCGCTCGCCAAGTTCTCGCTGGCCCAGATGTTCGCCAAGCAGAACAAAAAAGCCGAGTCGGAAAAACTGCTCCGCGCTTTGGCCGATTCCCCCACCATGTTCATCTCGAAAGAACAGGCGCAGATCGAGCTTGCCAAGGTGATCGCCCAGTCCAAGCCGGACGAAGCCAAAAAGCTTCTCGAGCCTTTGCGGACCTCGCCGCGCAGCACCGTTTCCCGTTGGGCCGTCACCGCCTATGGCGACGCCAAACTCAAATAGTCCTGCTCCCTTCGCGGCTCTCCGGCTTCGGCCGGAGATGACCCGGGGTCGGCGTTATCCGGAGCTGTCGCATCCCTACCGAACCGAGTTCCAGCGGGACCGCGATCGCGTCATCCACGCCCGGGCCTTCCGTCGGTTAGAAAACAAGACCCAGGTCTTCCCCTCCGGCCTCTCCGATCACTTCCGTAACCGGCTCACCCACACGATCGAGGTGGCCCAGATCGCCCGCACCGTCGCCGCGACCCTCGGCCTCGATGAGGACCTCACCGAAACCCTCGCCCTCGTCCATGACGTCGGCCATCCGCCCTTCGCCCACGCAGGGGAAGAAGAATTGCGTCGCCAAATGCAACGCTTCGGCGAGACGTTTGAACACAACCTCCACGCCCTCCGCATTGTCGAGAGCTTCGAAGCCCGCTACGCCCGTTTCCCCGGGCTGAACCTGACTTTTGAGGTCCGCGAAGGGATCGTCAAGCACTCCCGGGATCTGGTCCCCGGCGAGTCCGCGGAACTCGACGGCTACCTCCCCGAACTCCGGCCCCCGCTCGAAGCCCAGATCATCGACCTCGCCGACGAGGTGGCCTACAACACGGCGGACCTCGACGACGCCTACTCGGCCGGCATGTTCTCGATTGACGAGATCCGCTCCGCCGTCCCGGCCTTCTCCGATCTCTGGGAAGCGATCGAGATGCAGTTCCCCGGGGCGGAAGAACGAGTCCAGTTTCTCGAAACCCTGCGACAGGTGATCAATCTCCTCGTCTCCGGCCTGCTCGACGGCACCGCCGCCGCCGTTAGCGGGGCAGGAGTCGAAACAGTCGATGACGTACGCCGTTACCCCGAACGACTGGTCCGCCTGACCCCGGTCGCGACCGCAACCGGCCGCGAGTTGAAGCGCTTCCTGCATCGCAAGGTCTACCAATCGGCGGCCCTGCTCGACGCCCGCGCTCGCTCCGTCCGCATGATTGCCCAGCTCTTCCAGTACTACGAGGCAGCGCCGGATCGGCTCCCGCAGCCCTATCGCGATCAGGCCCACGAGAGTACGCCGCATCGCGTGATCTGCGCCTACATCGCCGGCATGACGGACGGCTACTGCAGCCGCGTTTACGCCGACCTAATCGGCTAGCCCCCGATCTCGTCGTACATCGCATCGCATGGCGACGCAGCGTCTCAACTGTGGTCGCGACCTGCTGCGCCCCGCCGGTTTGTTCGGTTACGGCCTTCATTTTCGGGGTAGCGCCCAGGGCCAAGCCGATGGTCAGTAGGGTAGTGTAAACCAGTTGCATTGTCTGGTTCCTATGGGTGCTCGATTAGCACCGCCAGACCACCGCAACTCTGTCACCAAACGATTGGCTGTCGGCGGGCACAGGTGAACCTCTATGCACCGCCCACACTTTGTGTTTCCCTGTCTGCTTCGCGAAGCCATTGACGCGGTTCACCTTGCGCTGAACGCGGCTCATCTGGAAGTCGCCTCCGAGTCGGACATCGCCTACGATACACGGTCGACGATGGGTGCCATTGTGCCCTCCTGTCGAGCCAGCTTAGTCTTTGATCCTGTTCAACTGACCAAGCGAACGCTGCTTTCGCCGGAGCCCGCCTTTCTGGCTTCCGTGCCGCCACAATTGAACGAGGAGAATGGACAGACCTCCGTGTGGCTTCTGCCTCACGGGCATCCACCAGCTTGGCGGAAACGCCGTGTCGAGGCGCTGCAAATTCAGGGCGCCGTGGAAGTCAAGGCGGCCTGATTTCAGCCAAGCGACCCCAAATCGGCAAAATATTCCTCTCGAACGCAAAGCCCGCCGCATCCAAGCCGCGGTTGTCATCAGTCTGCTGGCGGGCACCCGGGCGGCATATCTGGCCACACTTGGGAGTTCGCCGTTTGTCGGGAAGATTCTCCGTTATTTGTTTTTCCTGCCCATCGTGATGGCCGCCCATTGGTTTGGATGGCGCGGTGGCTTCGCCGCCGCCATGCTCGCGACAGTCGAAGCGGTCGACCTATTCCTGATCGGCTCGATCATGGGCATCCTGGCTGATCGGGAGCGCCGCAAACGGATCATCCTCCAGCAGGCGACCCGCGAACTCGGGGCCGCCTACGACCAGCTGTAGGACAACATGGTCCGCCTCCGCCAAGCCGAACGGCTCTCCGCCACCGGCCAGTTGGCCGCCCCACTGGCGTACGAGATCCGCACACCCCTTGCCTCCATCGAAGGGGCCGCCGAGATGATCAACGGAGACATCGCCCCGGCTCTGCGCTCGGAGATGACCGGAATCCTCCGCAAGGAGTCCAGCCGGCTGAGTCGCCTCCTGGCCAACCTGCTCAACTACGCCAAGCCTCGCCCGACGGAGTTCACCGAGGCCGACCTCCGCGACGTCGTCCTCGCCGTGGTCAACCTGGCGTCTCCGTCAGCTCGCCACCAGGAGGTGAAACTCCATTTCGCTCCTCCGAACAACCCGGTGCCACTCTACCGCGACGGGCAGCAGTGGCAACAGTTACTTCTGGATCTCACACTGAACCCCGTGCAGTCGATTCCGAAAGGGGGCGACATCGAATTCTCGGTGGAGCGCAGTGCCGGGTTCGTCATCGTGCGCGTCGCCGACACCGGCCCCGGAATTCCGCTCGACCAGCGCGACCGGATCTTCGACCCGTTCTACACCACAAAACCCTACGGCACCGAATTCGTCGTCGAACTCCCCGTCCTTCCGGAAGCCCGCCCATGATTCCTACGATTCTGCTGTTCGAAGACGACACCTCGCTGTGGCGGATTATGCAACTGCGGCTAGAGGACGGCGCCCCCTGGAGCGCCAGCCTTTCCAGGGGGTCGTTTCTGACCTCCCGATACCCGGGCAGTCGGGGCTCCACCTGCTGCAGAGCGTGAAGGCGGACTACCCGGAACCGCCCGAGATTCTGCTCACTGCCTACGGCTCGGTGGAGTCCGCGGTGGAGGCGATGAAGTGCGGGGCGCTCGACTACCTGACCAAACCGGCTGACCAAACCGGCGGAGCAGACCGACCTGCTGATGACCGTCGCGCGAGCGCTGGAGACGCAACAACTGCGGGAAGAGGTGAAGAGGCTGCGGTCGAGTGTGAGCGCGAAATACGGGTCTGAGAACATCATCGGGCAGTCGCCGAATCTGCTCTCTGTCCCGGATGTCGCGGGGCGCGCGGCGCAGTCGGACGTGACGGTCTTGATCAACGGCGAGACCGGCACCGGCAAGGAATTGCTGGCTAAGGCGATCCACTTCAACTCGCCCCGGCGCGAGCGCCCGTTCGTCGCCATCAACTGCGGGGCCATTCCGCGGGAGCTGCTCGAAAGCGAACTGTTCGGCCACCTAAAGAGATCGTTCACCGGAGCGATTGCGCACAAGAAGGGCCGGGTGGAAACGGCGGACGGCGGGACGCTTTTTCTGGATGAAATCGGCGAGATGCCGGCCGAGTTGCAGGTGAAGCTGCTGCGGGTGATTCAGGAGCGGGAGATCGAGAAATTGGGCTCGACGGAGCCGATGCGTGTCGCTGTCCGGGTGGTGGCGGCAACCCATCGGAACTTGGCGGTGATTCCCGTGGAGTTGCCGCCGCTGCGGGAACGGGCGTGCGACATTCCCGATCTCGTGAACTTCTTCTTCGACCGGGGCTCGTCATGCCGCCTGGGTTGATGCTGTACTTTGCCCGTGATCGCTGGCCGGGCAACATCCGGGAGCTGGAGAACATCATGGAACGGATCACGGTGTTGGCGCGAGGCAACGAGATCAGCGTGGCCGATGTGCCACCGCGGATCGCGGCGGTGGGTTCCTCGCCGAGCGCCATGCCACTCGATCTGCCGTATGCAGGCATTTCGCTCGAAAACGTGGAGAAAGAGCTGATTTTGATGGCGCTGGAAAGGTGCGACTGGAACCAGGCGCACGCGGCGAAGTATCTCGACATCAGCCGGAAGACGTTGATTTACCGGATGGAGAAGCACGGGCTGGCCCGTACAATAGAGGGGTGAGCAGTTCTGTAACAGTCATTGGCGCCGGCTTAGCCGGCTCGGAAGC
>CANNLB010000072.1 GCA_947505565.1 Acidobacteriota bacterium
ATCAACGCAAGCCGCATGCGATTCCGTTTCTGTCTCTTATGGGCCGCGCCCCTTCTGGCGCAACCCGTCGAATTTAACCGCGACATCCGCCCCATCCTGTCCGACCGCTGTTGGACTTGTCATGGCTCCGACGCTGCCGCCAAAGGCATCCGCCTACGTCTAGATCAACCCACCGCCGTCGCCGACGCCCGCCATCTCATCGTCGAACGCATCTCCACTCCCAACAAAATTAAGCGCATGCCCCCGGCCCACACCGGAGCATCCCTTTCCCCCGCCGAAGTCTCGACGCTCACCAAATGGGCCGACGCCGGCGCCCCCTGGCAGAAACACTGGGCCTATCTCCCCCCGACCCGCGAACCCAACCAGTCCATCGATAAATTTGTCCGCGCCCGCCTTACTCGCGAAGCCCTCGCCCCCTCTCCGCAAGCCCCCCGCGAAACCCTCCTCCGCCGCGCCGCCCTCGACCTCACCGGCCTCCCTCCCCTCCCCGGCGAGTTCGACGGTCTCTCCTACGAACAAGCCGTCGACCGTCTCCTCCAAAGTCCCCGCTACGCCGAACGCCTCACCGCCCGCTGGCTCGACGCCGCCCGCTACGCCGACTCCAACGGCTACCAAACCGACGGCGAACGCCACATGTGGCGCTGGCGCGACTGGGTCCTCGATTCCTTCCGCGAAAACAAACCCTTCGATCAATTCGTCATCGAACAGATCGCCGGCGACCTCCTCCCCAACGCGACCCTCAACCAAAAAATCGCCACCGGCTTCCAACGGAACCATCGCGGCAATGGCGAAGGCGGCATCGTCGCCGCCGAGTACCTCGCCGAATACGCCGCCGACCGCGTCGAAACCCTCTCCACCGTCTTTCTCGGCTCCACCATCGGCTGTGCCCGCTGCCACAACCACAAGTACGACCCCTTCACCCAAAAAGAGTTCTACCAACTCTTCGCCTACTTCCACAACATCGGCGAACGCGGTCGCTATTTCAAATTCGGCAACACCCCTCCCTTCATCCACGCCCCCACCCCACCCCAACAAACCAAACTCGCTGACCTCGACCGCCGCCTCGCCGCCGCCGAAGCCCGCCTCCACCCCGGCCGAGCCAATGGCGCCCTCAACTGGAAGCCGACCCTAGATCTCGTCTCCCCCGAAAAGTACGCCCCGCATTACACCGCCCGCTTCTCCATCGCCACCCGCTTCGCCGCCCCGGCGGCCACCAACAACATCGTCTCCAAAGCCCTCCCCGAAGCCGAATCCGCCGGCCTCCGCTTCGAGCTCAAGGACGGTCATCTCCAAGTCAATCTCGTCCTCCGCTGGCTCGACGACGCCCTCCGCGTCGAAACCGAACGCGTCCTCCCTCCCGGCGAATCTCACCACCTAGCCTTCACCTACGACGGCTCCAAACTCGCCGCCGGCATCAAAATCTACATCGACGGCCAGCCCGAAAAAGTCCGCGTCTTAGTCGACGAACTCAACCAGGACTTCCTCGTCAAAGAACCCTTCGTCTTTGCCGCCCCCAACGTCCAGATCTTCTCCCGTGCCCTCCCCCCCCTCGAAGTCGCCTTCCTCGCCGGCGCCGCCAAAGGCGAAGAAGCCGAACGCCGCCAATTCCTCGAAACCAAAGATGCCAAAACCTGGGCCGAAGTCACGAAGATCCGCCGCGAACGCGACGCGTTCCTCGACGACGTGCCCACGGTCATGGTCATGCAGGAAACCGGCAAGCCCCTCGACGCCCACATCCTCCTCCGCGGTGCCTACGATCACCCCGGCGAAAAGGTCTCCCCCGGCGTCCCCGGCGTCCTCCAAAACGAGCCCATCACGAACCGCCTCGATCTCGCCCGCTGGCTCGTCTCCCGCTCGAATCCGCTCACCGCCCGCGTCACCGTCAACCGCTTCTGGCAGTCCTTCTTCGGCATCGGTCTCGTCAAAACTTCCGAAGATTTCGGCGCCCAGGGCGAATGGCCCTCCCACCCCGAACTCCTCGATTGGCTCGCCGTCGAGTTCATGGAATCCGGCTGGAACGTGAAGCAACTCCTGCGGACCATCGTCCTCTCCGACACCTACCGCCAAGCCTCCAAAGTCACCCCCGAACTCCTCGCCCGCGACCCCGAAAACCGCCTCCTCGCCCGCGGCCCCCGCCTCCGTCTCGACGCCGGATCCGTCCGCGACCAAGCCCTCTACCTCTCCGGCCTCCTCATCGAAAAAACCGGCGGCCCCTCCGTCAAACCCTATCAACCCGCCGGCCTCTGGAAGGAACTCTCCGGCGGCGACGACTACAAACCCGACTCCGGCGAAGCCCTCTACCGCCGCAGCCTCTACACATTCTGGAAGCGCACCTCCCCGCCCCCCACCATGGCCAACTTCGACGCCGCCGGTCGCGAAATCTGCTCGGTCCGCGAATCCCGCACCAACACCCCCCTCCAAGCCCTCAACCTCATGAACGACGTCACGTTCCTCGAAACCGCCCGCCGCCTCGCCGAAACTCTGATGACCCGCCCGGACGGCCTCGCCTACGGCTTCCGCCTCGTCACCGGCCGCCCCGCCTCACCAGCCGAACTCGCCGTCCTCAACGAAGCCCTCGCCATGCATCTCCAGACTTACCGCCAGGACGAACTCGCCGCCCGCAACCTCCTCGCCCACGGCGATTCCCCCCGCAACTCCAAACTCAACGTCTCCGACCTCGCCGCCCACACCCTCCTCGCCAGCATGCTCCTCAACCTCGACGAAGGAATCACGAAACAATGAACCGCCGCCATTTCCTCTCCTCCGCCGCCCTCGCGTCCCTCGCGAGCGGAGCCCCCGACTTCGCCCCCAAAGCCAAGCGCGTCATCTATCTCTTCCAATCCGGCGCCCCCTCCCAACTCGAAACCTTCGATTACAAACCCGCCCTCGCCAAACTCCGCGGCACCGAACTGCCAGATTCCGTCCGCCAAGGCCAACGCCTCACCGGCATGACCGCCACCCAAACCAGCTTCCCCCTCGCCCCTTCCCAATTCGCCTTCGCGCAGCACGGCCAGTCCGGCGCCTGGGTCAGCAGCCTCCTCCCCCACATCGCCAAGGTCGCCGACCGCCTCTGCTTCGTCAAATCCCTCCACACCGAAGCCATCAACCACGACCCCGCCGTCACCTTCTTCCAAACCGGCTTCCAAATCGCCGGCCGCCCCTCCATCGGCGCCTGGCTCTCCTACGGCCTCGGCAGCGAAAACAAAGACCTCCCCGCCTTCGTCGTCATGATCTCGCAGGGAACCGGCAACATCGCCGACCAGCCCCTCTACGACCGCCTCTGGGGCAGCGGCTTCCTCCCGTCAAAGTACCAGGGAGTCAAGTTCCGCTCCAACGGCGACCCCGTGCTTTTTCTCAAGAACCCCGAAGGAGTCACCCCCGATACCCGCCGCCGCTACCTCGATGACCTCGCGAAATTGAACACGTTCAACTTAGCCGAGACCGGCGACCCCGAAATCTCCACCCGCATCGCCCAGTACGAAATGGCGTTCCGCATGCAGACATCAGTCCCCGAACTCACCGACCTTTCGAAGGAACCCGAACACGTCTTCGCCCGCTACGGCCCCGAAGCCCGCACCCCCGGCTCCTACGCCGCCAACTGCCTCCTCGCCCGCCGCCTCGCCGAACGCGGCGTCCGCTTCATCCAACTCTTCCATCGCGGTTGGGACCAGCACAACCACCTCCCCAAACAAATTGTCAACCAGTGCCGCGACGTCGACCAGCCCACCGCCGGGCTCATCGAAGACCTCGCCGAACGCGGCCTCCTCGATGAAACCCTCGTTGTCTGGGGCGGCGAATTCGGCCGCACCGTGTACAGCCAGGGCAAGCTCACCGCCGACGATTACGGCCGCGACCATCACCCCCGCTGCTTCTCCGTCTTTCTCGCCGGCGGCGGCATCAAACCCGGTATGAGCTTCGGCCAAACCGATGATTTTTCGTACAATATAGTGAAGGATCCCGTCCACGTCCACGACCTTCACGCCACCATCCTCCGCCAACTCGGCGTCGACCACACCAAGCTCACATACAAATTTCAAGGCCGCCACTTCCGCCTCACTGACGTCCACGGCGAAGTCGTCAAAGCCATCCTCTCTTAAATCCCCATGTCCCTAAATCGAATCCAGATCACCTCCGCCATCCCCGTCGGCGCCGAAGACGTTCTCACCCCGGATGCCTTGGCCTTCCTCCTCGCCCTCTCCGACCAGTTCGAGGCCACGCGCCAGCAGAGGCTAGCCGCCCGCCACGCCCGCGACGCCCGCTTGCAAGCCGGCGAACTCCCGGACTTCCTCCCGGAGACCCAATCCATCCGCGACGCCGATTGGCAGGTCGCCCCCATCCCGGCCGACCTGCAAGATCGCCGCGTCGAAATCACCGGCCCCGTTGACCGCAAAATGGTCATCAACGCCCTCAACTCCGGCGCCCACGTCTTCATGGCCGACCTCGAAGACGCCAACTCCCCCACCTGGTCCAACAACCTCCTTGGCCAAGTCAACCTCTCGGAAGCCATCCGCCGAACCATCGCGTTCACAAGCCCCGAAGGAAAGCAGTACAAGCTCAACGACAACCCCGCCGTCCTCTTCGTCCGCGCCCGCGGCTGGCACCTCGTCGAACGCCACGTACTCATTGACGGCCAGCCCATCTCTGCCTCCCTCTTCGATTTCGGTCTCTACTTCCTCCGCAACGCCGCCGAGCTCCTCGCCCGTGGCTCCGGCCCCTACTTCTACCTCCCCAAGCTCGAAAGTCACCTCGAAGCCCGCCTCTGGAACGACGTCTTCGTCTTCGCCCAAAACTATTGCGGCATCCCCCAAGGCAGCATCCGCTCGACCGTCCTCATCGAAACCATCCTCGGTTCGTTCGAAATGGACGAGATCCTCTACGAACTCCGCGACCACTCCGCCGGCCTGAACTGCGGCCGTTGGGACTACATCTTCAGCTTCATCAAGAAGCTCGGCCACCGCCCGGAACTGCTCATGCCGAACCGCGCCCAGGTCACGATGGAAAGCCATTTCCTCAAGTCCTACGTCCAACTCCTCATCCAAACCTGCCACCGCCGCGGCATCCACGCCATGGGCGGCATGGCCGCGCAAATCCCCATCAAGAACGACGCCGAAGCCAACGCCGCCGCCCTCGAAAAAGTGCGCCTCGACAAGCTTCGCGAAGTCCGCGCCGGCCACGACGGCACCTGGGTCGCCCACCCCGGCCTCATCCCCATCGCTCGCCAAGTCTTCGACGAAGGCATGCCGACGCCCAACCAAATCCACGTCCCCCAGCCCCCCGTCCAAATCACGGCCGCCGACCTGCTCAAATCCGTCGCTGGCACGATCACCCTCGAAGGCCTCCGCCAGAACGTCGACATCGGCCTGCAGTATCTCGAAGCCTGGCTCGGCGGCTCCGGCTGCGTGCCTATCTACAACCTGATGGAGGACGCCGCCACCGCCGAAATCTCCCGCTCTCAGGTCTGGCAGTGGGTGCGCCACGGCGCCAAAGCCGATGATGGAACTCTCATCACGGCGGAACTGGCCCGCGCCGTCGTCGCCAGTGAATCCGCCCGCCTCCGCGCCACCCGCGAAGGCCATTTCGAAACCGCCGCAGCCATCATGGCCGACATGGTCACCGGCCACGACTGCGCCGAATTCCTTACCCTGCCCGCTTACGACCGGCTCGTCGACTAACCGGCTTTCCGTCCCAACCAAACTGTTCGAGGCTGATCCGCGTGCCCATCACTGCCACGCCCTCGGCCTCGAGCCGCATCACCTGCTCCACCCCGCTCGCCCCCCGCAGCAACACCTTCCCGAACCTCGTCCCCGCCTTCCCCACCACCCGGTGCCACGGCAGTCCCAGCTCAAACTGCTTCAAGCTCCAAGCCGCCTGCCGCGACCCTCGCGGAAATCCAGCCAACTCCGCCACGGCGCCGTAGGTCGCCACCTTCCCAAACGGAATCCGCCGCACCACCTCTCGCATCTCTTCAAACATTCTTCACCCAGACCCCATCTTCCAACACTTCCTACGTCGGTTCCACCGCCACGCAACGAGCGATCGTCTCCGGCCCAACTCGAATCGGGCAGTTGAAGGAAAAACCCGACGCTTCGCGCGTAAACTATCAGGGAAGGCATAATACGAATGCCCCTCCTTCGGCCACTTCCATGAACGTTCGCATTCGCATTAACGGCAACACCGTCGTCGTAAGTAACACGGCCTTGAAATCCGCGACTGTCGACCTCAGGCAACAGCGCCTCGATGACTCCGCGATCCAGTCCCTCCGCCGCATGTTGGCCACCGAAATCGGCGACGCCGCACTTCGCTATTCCGAAAAGAAGGTGCTCGAAGAGGTCTCCAAACGAGTCGCCACCCGCCGCTGGACCCAGATCAGCCTCGACCCCACTCCCCTGCTCGGCCACTCCGGCGGAGGCGAAGCCGCCAAATCCACCGCGCCCCCTCCTTCCCCAAACAAAGGTGGCTCTTCCGGCTCCACCGCCAAAGACGGCACCGGAACCGACAGCAGCGGAGCCTCCGGCTCCGGCGCCACGCCCCCCGCCAAAGAGCCAGATCTCACCTGGATCGAAATCCAAATCGTCGACGAGGACGGCAAACCGCTCCTCGGCGAAATCTACGAATTCACGAAGACCGACGGAGGCGTCGCCAAAGGCGCAACCACCGCCGCCGCCCTCCGCGGCGAACAAATCCCCCCGGGCAAGTGCAAACTCAAACTGCCCGACCTTCACAAAAACGGCTGGACCGCCCCCGGAAAGACGAGGTAACCCATGGCTGAGATCAAAATCACCCGCCGCGACTTCCCCCTCGCCTTCGAACGACAAACCACCGAAGTCCATAAAATAATCATCACGCGCTTCCAAGGCTTCATCCTCGAAATGGAAGACTTCCACTTCCACTTCGATAGCGCCGTCATGCTCCCCGACTACGACGTCGCCGAAGGTGCCGCCGACCGCATCACCGCCCTCACCGTCCTCGCCACCGGCCTCGCCCACGCCCGCAAAAACCCCGCCCGTAAGGCCATGGTCGCCGGCCACACCGATACCTCCGGTGCCGCCGACTACAACGTCAAGCTCTCCCAACAACGCGCCGAATGCGTACTCGCCTGCTGGACCGGAGATAAGGCCGCCTACACCAACATCTGCCTCGCCAAAAGCAAGGCCGAAGACTACCAGCAGATCCTGAAATGGGCCTTCCAATCGAAAGGCTATCCCTGCGACCCCGGCCCCATCGATAACAGCCCCGGTAACGGTACCGCCACCGCCCTCAAAAACTTCAAAACCGCCTATAACGCCGAGTTCGCCCGCTCCCTCGCCATCACTGGCACCTGCGACAAAGCCACTTGGGAAGCCTTCTTCGATCTCTACAACCAAGCCGTCGCCCAGTTCCTCTCCACCGACGTCGAAGGCCTCGCCGCCTACCGCGCCGCCCTCAAATGGGTCGACCCAGGCCGCAAAACCGTCGGCTGCGGCGAAAACTGGCCCGTCGATGGCATCGGAGTCGACAACTACCGCAGCGCCACCAACCGCCGCGTCGAAATCCTCTTCTTCGACCCCGGCCAGGAACCGCTCCTCGAGTGCCACCCCAGCCCCACCCAGTGCAAACCCACCGAGTGCGAACTCTACTGGACCAAGTGCTTCAAACACGCCCCCATCCCCGTCAAGCCCGGCCCCGTCCCAGTCTCCGACGAAGCCCTCGATATCGTCACCTGCGATGATCACTTCGCCCCCTCCGCCGAGACCCTCGACATCGCCTACACCCTCAAAAATCTCGACGCCAAAGTCGTCACCCTGGAAATCTCCTCCGCCCACCCCGACGCTAAAGGCCTCGTCTTCACGAAGGATCTCACCGACCCCGAAAAGACGACCGGTGGCCATACGTTCCATTGGGACGGCAAGCCCTCCGTCGGCCCCCTCAAAGATCGCTTCATCCATCCCCTCTGGTCGCCCTATACCGTCACCCTCAAGTCCGGAGCCCTCTCCGACAAAGCCGAGTTCAAGGTGCTTTATCATTCGATCGAAATCGAGCGCGGTCCCTGGACCCACGACGAAAAGGAACCCGCCGAATCCGACCAGAACAACTGGGTCGCGTATAAACTCAACGAACTCGGCTACTACGGCGGTCCCGTCTTTCACGACACCGAAAAATATCTCAGCAAAGCGATCATCCGCTACAAAGCCGCCCATAAATTGATGCACCAAAAGTTCATCAAGAACTACGACGCCACGATTGGCGTTACGCTTAAAGCCGCCCTCAAAGTCGGCGACAACCCCCGCAAAGGCGTCGAAACCGCCGCCATCACCGACGCCGCCGCCGAATCCAAAATCTGGC
>CANNLB010000073.1 GCA_947505565.1 Acidobacteriota bacterium
AGGGGACTTTGACGGTTGTGGCAACGCCTGCGAGTATCGCCTACAGCGGGACATCGACTCTTTCTTCGACCGGTGGAACGGGCAGCGGGGCGGTGACGTATGCGGTGGCTTCGGGAGGTAGCAACTGCTCGATTTCGGGCAGCACATTGACAGGAACAGGCATCGGGACTTGCACGGTGACGGCGACCAAAGCGGTGGATGCGAACTACGCGGTGGTGACGAGCGTGGCAATCACAATAACGGTTGGGCCGGCCGCGCAAACGGCTTTGACTGCATCCTCCTCTGTCTCTTCCATCGTCAAAGGCAATACCGCAATGCTTTCCGCCACGGGCGGCAGCGGTACTGGCGTCGTGAGCTACCAGGTCACCACCGGCAATGCAAATTGTTCGATCACGGGCACCACACTTTTGGCGCTCGCGAATGGGGCGTGCAGCTTCGTCGCCGTGAAAGCCGCCGATGCGAACTTCACCGCGCAAACCAGCGCGCCGGTGGGCCTGAATGTCACGGTGCCGACGCTGCAATTTAGCGTCTCCACGTTGACAATCAATGGTTCGGTGAGCAGTTTGGCGATTCCGGCGAGCCTGGTACAAATAACGGCTGACGGAGCGGTTCCTGGCCTTGCTGTTTCTATCACTCCAGGTTCCTGGCTGACGGGTGGGCTTTCCAGTACATCGGTTGGTACAGGCAACATCACGGCACTCGCCCTGCAGCCGAACCAGATGGGCTTGACCGCTGGCAGTTACAGCGCAGTTGTGACGGTGAGTGCGCCCGGAGTTGTCTCGATCACGTTGCCGGTGACACTGAACCTAGCGAGCTTCGGCATGTCTTTAGACTCGACTGGAGCTAACCCGAATCGCCCGGCCAACGCTGCCGCCGATCTGCAGAGCAGCAAAGTGACGTTTTACGAAAACCGCAGTGGAACCCAAAACTCCAATTACAACTCAGACCAGTTTGTCATTCCCAACAGCTCTCCATCCTGCACGGCACAATACCAGGGCAGCGTGCCTGCGAATGCGAGCTACGTGACTGTGGATGTTCAGAATTCACCGAGCCAGACGGTAGTCGGCGTGAGTGCCCAAACCAGTAACCTTCCCATCGGAAGATATCGTACGCAAGTGACCATTACGCAGGTCAGCAGTACGTGTGCGGCCCCTAAAGCCATGACTCGCAGCAAGGCGGCAGCGTCGCCTCTGGCCGCTGCCGATCCGCCGCTGGTCCTGGATATCACCCTTGTCGTCAGCCCCACGGCGACCGTCCCAGCCGTGAGTGTATCGCCTGCCTCCGTGCAGGTTAGTGTCGGCGACGATGGGTCTGTTGTCATCCCCGCCCTCAGCGTTTCGGCAAGCCCCAGCCAACCTGTCCAGGTATCACTCGGTAGCCCGGACTCCTGGCTGGTCGCGACCGCCTCGTCGCCCAATGCTCCAACTTCAATTGCGCTGTCCACGGCCGGCAACCTGGCCAACGGAACCTACTTCAATTCGGTTGTAATCTACTTCCCCAGCACCGGCCAATCGTTGTCGGTTCCAGTAACAGTGCAGGTCAATCGGCGGTTCTACCGTCTTACCAGCAGCCAGTCACAGATCAGCTTCACCGCTACGACTGGCAATATCGGCCAGCCTGTCTATACGACGATCAACAGCGCCGATATTGGCGGTGTCCCGTTCCGGATTAAGAGTGCGCCCAGCTGGATTACCGCTACCCCCAACGCCGGACCAACACCGGCGCTGGTTGCTGTGAGTGCCGATGCATCGAAGCTGGCTCCCGGCACTTACACCGGCCAGATCGTCGTTGCCACCGATGCCCCGGCGATGGAACTGCGGATTGCCGTCACCGCTACGGTGCTGGGCTGCAGCATCGCTTTTGGTGCGGAGAATCTAGCCTTTGGGCAGAATACCTTCACCGCCTCGATCATGCTGGGCACACAGGCAAACTGCCCCTGGACGTTGAGCAGCAGTGCGTCCTGGCTGACGATCCAGACTCCGACGGGAACCGGTACGAGCCCGATCTACTTGTCGGCGTCGCCTAATCTTGACGGTTCCAGCCGATCGGCAACCGTATCGAGCGGCGCCGGCCGTCTTGTGGTGACGCAGTCGCCAATGCGTCCGGTGTTGTCTACGGTCGCCGCTGGCAACAGTCGCATACCGGCGACAGTGAACGGCGCCAGTATGGCGGTTGGTCCGGTGGCCCCGGGGCAGACAGTGTCGTTGTTTGGCGAAGGTTTTGGCCCATACCGGGCGGTTACGTACGCGTGGAACAGCGATCACACCGGGATTACCAGCAACTTATCTGATGTACAGGTTCTGTTCAACAACGTGCCTGCTCCGCTGCTGATGGTCTCCTACGGCCAGATCAACGTGATTGCGCCTTGGGGATTGCGCCCGAACTCGACGGCGACGGTGCAGGTGTTGCGGAGCGGCGTTGCGAGCGCGCCGGCGAACGTTGTGACAGTGGAAGCGAATCCCGGGATTTTTACGACCAGTCAGACGGGTAGTGGCCCGGCGGCGGTGTTGAACCAGGATTACTCTATAAACGGCACGTTTGCCGCCGCTAAACGCGGTGACATCATTCAGATTTTCGCCACCGGGCTGGGAGCGCTCAATCCGAATGGCGGTGACGGGATGTTGGCCGCAGCTCCGTTTGGGATGCTGGGCACGCCGGTTCGGGTGCAAATAGGGGGCAAGGAGGCGGCTGTGGTTTACGCTGGGGTTGCGCCACAACTGATCAACTCGATCATGCAGATCAATGCGCTGATTCCGGCGAATGCTCCTACGGGTGCGAACGTCCCGCTTCGTTTACTGGTTGGGGACGCCGCTTCGCAGGAACTGATTACGATTGTGGTGGAGTAGCGGCTCGCCGCAACGCTCGCCACAACGCCCAAGCCAAGGCTTTCCCGTACAACGCAAGGAGCCGGCTCCAGGCCTTCTCCGACCGTTTTCGTGGTCTACATGCCAATCGGACGGGTCAACTTTATCTCTCGTGGAGAGTATCATCCTAAGTCTGGGAGTTGGTTGAGGCCCTCGAGTTGCATTTTGGCGGAAGATGTTGAAACTGGGAGGGATGTGGGAAGGAGCGCCCAGCCAGCCGATTCCAGGCGGTTTGTTGGACACCTATGGCGGGCGCATGCGGGTAGAGTGGGTCAGGCTTTGCCCCTTGCTGTTGACCAGTTCCTGCCGGGATTGTTTGGCATGGATGGGATTGCCAGCGAGGATTCGGTGCAGCGGGCATTCCTGAGAGGGGAAGAAGCCAACTACACGTGGTGGATGGATGGGTCGATGAACAAGACGTTTGAGCCGCTGCTGACCGAGGAATGGGGGCTCGATATCGAAGGGACGGTGAAGACACTCCATGGCAAGCAGGAAGAGACCGGGGCCGGCTGCAATCCGACGAAACCGGGGCGGCCCTCGCATGTCTAGCACGCCTGCTTCATTGCCAAGCTGCGAATGGTGTTGAACGTCGATGTGCACCCTGGCAACGAGATGGCATCGGCGTCTGCTCATCCGTGTGGCTGGATGCCCGCCCGCGGGAACGGTGGACGACGCTGCTACGCGGGGACGTGGCGCGGGGAACGGAAAAGACGATGTGCCAGGCCGAGGAGCGAGGGCTTCCGGTTCGCTTCAAACTGAGGCAAACCGAGGGTGTTTTGCCGCATTTGGCGGAATTGGCGAAACGGAAGGATTGGGAGTTTGTCGGCGGCGGATGGCATGGAGAGGGAATAGCAGGGCTGGACGAAGAAGTGGCGGCTGGCGATTCTGCGGAGATGGCTGGCGAGAGAAACAGTGGCGGTGGAATCGAAGTCGGAGGGTGCGGACGGGGATGGTCGTGATCCATAAGGACCGGCCTATTTTCGAGTACGCGGTGTTGGTGACGTCGCTTCCGGAAGGGGCGGTGCCGCCGATCGCGCAGATGTACCGCGACCGGGCTGATTCTAAGAATGTGCTCGATGAGTTGAACTACCAGTGGGCGTGGACGGGGTTTACTACGCATGACCGGCGGCGGAGTCAGTTGATGGCGCGCATTGTGCCGCTGGTTTTCAACTGGTGGAGCTTGTATGTTCGGCTGGCGGTGCCGGGGCGGCATACCTAGGCGATCACCAGCCGAGGGAAGGCGGAAGTGATTACCGCTGTACTTGGTCAGGTAAATCGGTTTCTGACTCGGTTTGCAGCCAGTGCGGGGCAGTTGAGCCGGGCGGAACGGTGGGCTCGATTGCTACGCGTGATTTTCCGTGAGTTCTATCCGCGCGGGCCGGTGGTGACCCTGCCGACATTAGTGTGAACACGTTCACCTGCCGGATTTAGGATTATAGAAACGGGCTGGCGTTCAACGCCAGCGCCGCGCCATAATCTACCAATGAGCTTACTTTCCCGGCGAGCGTTTTTGGCTTCGTGCGGTCTTGCAGCGGCGGCGCAGACGGGGCGGCGGCGGCCGAATGTGTTGGTGATTCTGACCGACGACCAGGGCTGGGGCGACCTCAGCATCAACGGGAATAGTAACCTTTCGACCCCGCATATTGATTCCATCGGGCGGCAGGGGGCGCAGTTTGAGCGCTTCTTTGTTTGCGCGGTTTGTGCGCCGACGCGGGCTGAGTTCCTGACGGGGCGCTACCATGCCAGAGCCGGGGTTCGCGGCGTCAGCACGGGGCAGGAGCGGATGAACCTGGACGAGCATACGATTGCGCAAACCTTTCAGAAGGCGGGGTATGCGACGGGGGCTTTCGGCAAGTGGCACAACGGCTCGCAAGCGCCTTACCACCCGAATTCCCGGGGATTCGCTGAGTATTACGGGTTTACGTCGGGGCACTGGGCGCATTATTTCGACACCGAGATGGACCATAACGGGGAGCTGGTAAAAGGCCGCGGGTACATCACCGACGATTTGACCAACCACGCCATAGCGTTTATCGAGAAGAACCGGGCGCGGCCGTTTTTTTGCTATTTGCCGTTAAATACGCCGCATTCGCCGATGCAGGTGCCGGAGGCGAACTACGCCAAGTTCGCGCAGTTCCAGCCGGCGTTGAAGGCGACAGACCCGGCGCAGGAGGACGTGGCAATGACACGGGCGGCGCTGGCGATGGTGGAGAACATCGACGGCAACGTGGGCCGACTGTTGGCTAAGTTGAAGGGATTGGGGCTGGAGGAAGACACGGTGGTGGTGTTCTTCTGCGACAACGGGCCGAATAGCTGGCGTTGGAATGGCGGGATGAAGGGACGGAAAGGTGCCGTGGATGAGGGTGGAATCCGTTCTCCGCTGCTGGTGCGGTGGCCGGGTCGAATTGCGGCGGGGCAGATGATCCCGCAAATTGCGGGGGCGATTGATTTACTGCCGACGTTGTCCGTCTTGGCGGGTGTGCCGATGGGGGCGACCAAGCCGCTGGATGGACGAAGTTTGGCACCGCTCTTATTCCGGCAGAAGGTGGATTGGGCGGATCGCATGATTTTTTCGCTGCAGGCCAAGCGGATCAGTGTGCGCACACAGACGCATCGTCTCGATCCGACGGGGAAGTTGTTCGATATGCGGAACGATCCGGGGCAGACGAAGGATGTAGCGGCGTTGGAGGCGGAATTGGCGGGTCGTTTACGGGCCGCGGCGGAAGCTTGGGGCAGGGAGGTGTTGCCGCTGGTGGGTCCGGACGATCGACCGTATCCGGTGGGCCATTCGAAGACAACTTACTTACCGGCGCGAGATGGGATCGGATCCGGGGAGGTGAAGCGGAGTAACACGGCTCCGAATAGTTCATATTTTACGAACTGGACGAAGACGACCGATAGGATTCAATGGGATATTGAGGTGGCGCAGGCTGGCGAGTACGAGGGCGTGATGTACTATACGGCATCGGTGGCGGGTTCGATCGTAGAGCTTTCGTGCGGGGCGGGGCGGCTGGAATTTTCGATTGGAGAGGCGCATAACCCTCCGCTGTTCGGGATGAAAGAAGACAGGCATGACCGGGGGCCCGAGTCGTACGCGAAGGACTTCAAGCCGTTGCGGCTGGGGACGATTGAACTGGCGGCGGGCCGGGGGGCGCTGACGTTGCGGGCGATCAAGGTGTCCGGGGCTGCGGTGGCTGATGTGCGGTATCTTGTTATGACGCGGAGGGCGAAATGAAGCGATGGGTTCTGATGATGGGTTTGCTGATTGCGTGTCTGGCCATGGCGAGCGACGGCGATGCGATGGTGGGAACGTGGCTGACGGCGGGCGGCTTGTCCAAGGTAGAAATCACGAGATGCGGAAGCCAGTATTGCGGCACGATCCGGTGGATGAAGACGCCGAAGAATGATGAAAATAACGCGGACTCGACCCTTCGCGGCCGGCCGCTCGTAGGGGCGCAGATTCTGTCGGGCTTTGGGGCCGATGGGTTGGGCGGTAAGATCTACGCACCGGAACGGGGCAAGCTGATGGATGCCAAGCTCGTGATGGTGGTGGGCGATTCGTTGGAGGTGCGCGTGTCGGCCGGGATGATCAAGAAGACAGTAGCCTGGACACGCGTCCGATAGGGCGTAGAAGGCAGAGCCCGAACATGAGGACCGCCAGCGGGAGAATGATTTGGTCAGGGGGCGTGTGGGCGCAGTGGACGGGCTTCATGGGGCCAACAAGCATGCGCAGGAGCGTTTCCAGAATTAGCAGCAGATCGCAAAAGGGCACGAGCGAGCGGTAGCGAAAGGCGACGGCGAGTTGGACGAGGGCGTAGATGAGCTGCGAACCTCCCCATTGTATGGGATGGAATCTGGTACGAGGGCGAAAAAGAGATGGGTGAGCATTTTCATATCATCGAAGTCTCTCGCCATGACGGAGCCGACTAGCATCTTGATCGGCATCGCCAACGCTTGTGCGGGGTTGCGGTGACCGACCGGGTACATTTCTCCCGCCCCTACCCCTCCAGACGCACCCTAATCTCTCAGCGCCTTCGCCAAAGTCCGACTGGCACTCGGCAGGTGAACTCACCGTTACGCGGATTCACGCATCCGCAGCCTCAACAGTTACATTTCCACGGACCATATGATCTCTGTAGCGAGACCACCGATGTCCTGGACGGCTGTGAGTAGCAAAATGCGCCTTCTTGCTGTTTGGTTTGGGTAAGGTCGGATCGAGCGGAGCGGCAGCATCGCCGTCGCGGCGGCCCGTCATTTCCACGGCCGACCTTGGGACCAAGTACGTTTACTCGCCCCTCGCTGTCGATTGTTGACCGGCGATTCTACCCACGGCAAACAGCGAAGAACCGCGCTTTACCACTTGCAGCCAAGTCCGGAAGGCCCTGACCAATGCCGTCCACGGCCGGGAAAGGGGATCTCCCGCAGGGCGATGGCTGGCCGGGGCCGCGGCTTCGTCGTGGTGGCAACTTCGCTGGCCGCGTTTGCCTCGACAGCATTGTACGCAAACATGGACACTGGTCCGATTGCCCCGACAAGCTTCAAACAGTTGAATTCAAGTGACCTATCGCGTTGGTGGGCCATTTGGCATCCACGGTATACCTCTCCTACCTGGCAAGAAGCCGGGAACGTTGGAGGTTCAATCGGAGCGCGGGAATTTGGCCGCTCTGCTTTTTCTGCTGACGTCGGCGAGCGCTACTTGGCCGTTTTGATGCGATAGAGGCTGCCACCGGCGGTGATGTAAAGCGTGTTGGATTGGGTGCCGCGGCCGAAGCCAACGTTGGTGGGGCGTTCGGGGGTGGGTAGATAGGCGAGTTCCTTCCCGGTGGGCGAATAGACGCCGACGCCGAACCGCTTTTCATTCCGGAGGGCGGCGAAGATGTTGCCGACGGCGTCGCAGACGAGGCCGTCGGGGCCATCTTCGGGAGCGTAGTTGACGAGGAGAGCGCGGAAGGTGGCGGTGCCGTCCGGGTGAAGCGAGTAGGCATTGAGTTCCATACGGCCTTTGCGCGCGGGAGTTCCTTTGGGTAGTTGGTCGAAGCCGAGTAGGCCATCGTCGTTGGTGACGACGTAGAGCGTTTTTTGGTCGGGGGAGATGGCGACTCCGTTGGGTTTGGAGGCGTCGGTGATGATGCGGTGGACCTTGCCGTTGGGATCGAGACGGTAGACGGCCATGACGGGCTGTTCGATGGGTTCGTGGCCGAGGTAGCGGGGGTCGCTGAAGTAGATGCGGCCTTGCTGGTCGATGGCGAGGTCGTTGGGCGAGTTGAAGGGTTTGCCTTCGAACAGGCCGGCGAGGATGACGCTTTTGCCGGTCGAGAGGTCCGTGCGGGTGATGCGGCGACCGCCGTAGTCGGCACCTTCGGCGGCGAGCATGCGGCCTTGGGGATCGAATTTGAGGCC
>CANNLB010000074.1 GCA_947505565.1 Acidobacteriota bacterium
CCATAGCTTCCAGCCAAGGCAGGCCGAGGCCGACTCCGGCTCCACTCAGAATAGTTCGACGGGAGATCTTCATAGGATCTTTTTCTCCTTGGGGCGCTCTTTTTGACGGAAAGGGGTACTGAGGACGATACTTTCAACCAGCGCTTGGGCGCTGTAATCTTTTGTTTTGACTTCGGCGACGATCGCGTCGACGGTGCACGAATCGCGCAGAGTGAGGCCACGGCCTAGGGCGTAGCCGAGCAACTTCTTGGTCAGGTTCCGCACGAAAAGTTCTTTATGAACCATCAGTGCGGCCTTCAGTTGGGCCGGGCCCTGAATCTTCGTTCCGTCGGCCATTTCGCCCGAATTGTCGATCGGCTTCCCGCCGTCCACGTCGCGCCAGCGGCCGATGGAATCGTAGTTTTCGAGGGCGAAACCAAGCGGGTCCATCTGGGAATGGCATCCGGCGCAGACCGGGTTGGTACGATGCTTCTCTAAGCGCTCCCGGACCGATTTCGGAACCGCTCCAGCCGCTGTCTCTTCGAGAGCCGGAACGTTGGGGGGCGGCGGAGGCGGCGGTGTGCCGAGCAGCGAATCCAGGATCCAGGTGCCGCGCAGAACGGGGCTGGTCCGGTAAGGATAGGACGAAACAGCAAGCACCGCCGGCATGCCGAGCAAACCTCCGCGATTCGTATTCTCCGGCAGTTCGACCCATTGTGGCTGCTTCGCCTGATTCGCCCGCACAGCGAGCTTGAAGCCGAAATGTTTCGATAGATTGCTCGTGCCGATCGTGTATTTCGAATCAATTAGGTTGAGCACCGACAGGTTCCGGACGAGCAGCTCGCGAAAAAACTGTTGCGGCTGAATCCGGATGTCGCCTCGCAGTTCCTCGTCGGTCGAGTAGGTTGGGAAGAGCTTGGCATCGGGGGCCTTGTCGCCGGTCAAATCGCGTATGTGGAGCCACTGGTCAGTGAACCGCCGGGCCATGTTCCAGGAACGATCGTTCTTCAGCATCCGCCGGGTGATCTGCCGCAAAACTTCGGGATCCTGCAACTTTCCAGAGGCGGCGAGATCGGTCAACAGCTCGTCGGGCTGGCTGCCCCACAGGAAGTAGGACAGGCGCGACGCGAGCGCGTAAGCATCTACCTTCTCCACCGGCTCCGTCCGGAAGAGAAACAGCGGCGAGACGAGGGCGCCCCGCAGAGCAAAGAAGATGGCCGGTTCGAAGTCCTGCCCCGCCTTGCGAGCGGCGCGGAACAGGTCGAGGTAGGGCAGCAGATCCGTCTCGGCCACCGGCCGACGGAACGCCCGCGGCAGAAAGGCCGCCAGGATCTTGCGGGCGGCTTGGTCCGGGGTCACCCCGGGGCCAGGTTTGGCCACCAGGATGCGAGTCCGGGACTTGTGTTCCTTCGCGGCGAAGTCCATGGCGAGCTTGGCCGTTTCCATATACTTCTCCGAATGCAGCGGAGAAAGGAATAACGTCTCGGCTGCGTTGTCGAAACCTTCGCCACCGGCACCGTCAATCGGAAGCGCGTGGCCGATGTCCAGATGGATATCGAGCAGGTCTTGGACGGTGGCCGTGTACTCGTCGCGGTTCAAGCGGCGCAAGGGTGACGGGCCGGCCGTGATACCGGATGCGCAAGCGATGGTCCGCAGCGACTGATGAACGGAGGCGGCGAACTCTTCGCGAGCCTTCAGCTCCGGGGCGGGCAAGCCCTTCGGTGGCATCTCGCCATTGCGAACGCGCAGCGCCGCGCGAGTCCAGGCGTGCGAATCGGTGGCAAAGCTTTCCGGATCGCTCACTTTCTCTAACCGAAAGCCACCCACCGCCGACTTACCGGAGTGGCAATTCTTACAATAGGTTGCGAAGAACTTCTGAGTGGCCTCGAAATCGGGCGCACCCATGGCGCACACGGCGGACAGCGCGGCTAAGGCGAGCGGACGGATCAAGACCCCTTTACTATATACCCGTTAAGGACCTTTCACAAACCGATAGCCGACGCCCCGGACGGTCAGCAAATGCCGAGGCTTGGCCGGGTCTGGTTCAATGTATTTCCGCAGACGAACGATGAAGTTATCAATCGCGCGCGTATCTGTATCCTCGTGCAATCCCCAGACCTCTTCAAGCAGGACTTTCCGCGAAACCGGCGAGCCTTCGTGTTGAATCAGACACCGGAGGACGTTGGCTTCCATCAGCGTCAATGGGTAAGTGCCGGAGCCGACGCGGAGCTCTAACTGGTCGAAGTCGACCGACTTATCTCCGAAGGTATAGCCGGTGGGCTTCCGGAGCCATTCGCGACGACGGAGCAGACCGCCGATCCGTGCGATCAGTATCGCAAGTTCGAAAGGCTTGGGCAAATAGTCATCGCAGCCGGCGGCGAAGCCCTTCAGAACGTCCTCGGCATGACCCCGAGCGGTCAACATCAGCACGGGTAAGAACAGCGCAGCGCCGCGCAGTTCCCGCAGCACCGCAAAGCCGTCCTTACCAGGGAGCATCACATCGAGAATGACCACATCGAAATGGGTTCGTTTCGTCAACAGCTCCTCCAGCGCCGCCTCGCCGGTTTCGACCACCTCAACGCCATAGCCTTCCGCTTCCAGGTTGAAACGGAGGCCCTCGGCCAGCGATCGCTCGTCCTCCACCACCAAAATTGTGCTCATGATTTCAGGGGAAACTCCACGACGAACGTGCTGCCGCTGCCCGGCCCCGCGCTCTCCGCCCACGCCTTCCCGCCGTGCCGTTGGGCCACCGAACGGACGATGAACAGCCCGAGGCCGGTGCCCTTCACACGCGTAGCCAGCGTACCCGGCGCCCGGTAAAACCGCTTGAAAATCTGCTTCAACTCGCCCTTGGCGATACCCGGGCCCTGGTCGCTTACCCGAAGCTGAGCGAACTTGCCGTCGACCACCTTCGTGGCAACGTCAACCTGCGCTGGACCAACCGAATACTTGATCGCATTTTCGAGCAGGTTCGAGACAGCCGCCCGGACCTCGTCGGCATCACCCCGCATGGCGATCGGTTCCGCCGGGGCGAACGACAGGGCGATGGCGGGCTCGGGATGCATCGTGCGGAAACGGTCCAGACACTCCGAAATCATCGCGTTCAGGTCGAACGACGAAAGGTTCAGCTTGCGGCTGGCCCCCAAGCGGCCCGTATGCAGCACCTGTTCGATGGTCGACAGCAGCCGATCATTCTCGGCCATCATGATCCGGTAGAACTCCTGGCGCTTGGCCTGTTCCACCGGACGCTGCTGTAGCGTCTCCAGATATAACCGGATGGCCGCGACCGGCGTTTTCAATTCGTGCGAAACCGCGTTGATGAAAGCGTCGTGTTGTTCATTTCTTCGAATCTCCCGCACGAGGAAAATCGTGTTCAACACCACGCCGCTGATGATAATCGCCAGCAGCACCAAGCCGAGGAACAACAGGATGCCGGTGCGCCAACTGAGCAAAACCCAGCCGACGTAAAGCAGCACCGTGATGGAAACAAGGCCGGCGCCCAGCGCGATAAAGAACGCGATAGATTTCCGCCGGCCCGTCACAATCACTCTTCCAGACTACGCCGCTTTCTGCTGCGGCAGTTCCTCGTCAATCTTTGCCACTTTAACGCCCTCGATCACGCCCAACTTTTCGAGCAACTTAATTTGCAAAAACGACGGGTCAAACTCGTACCAAGCCAAACCATGCCGAGCCGAAACAGGATGAGCATGATGGTTGTTGTGCCAGCCCTCACCAAAGGTCATCAACGCCACCCACCAGTTGTTCCGCGAATCATCACGGGTTGCAAACCGGCGGCGACCCCACATGTGCGTCGCCGAATTCACGAGCCATGTCGCATGAAGGCCTACCGTGACCCGCACCGCGGATCCCCAAAGGAGAAACGGCCATCCGCCGAGTAGGAAAAGCAGGACCGACGCCACGACGAGCGGGAGCCAATGCCAATTGTTCAGCCACACGTGGAACGGGTCTTTCGCTAAATCCGGAGCATACTTCGACATTCGCTTCGTATCAAAATGATCCGCGGGGCCAACCAACATCCAGCCCAGATGAGCCCACCATGCGCCATCGCGGGGTGAGTGCGGATCACCCGGCTGGTCCGATTTTTGATGGTGAATCCGGTGCGTCGCGACCCAAAAGATCGGGCCTCCTTCCAAAGCCAGCGTGCCACAGACCCCCAAAAAATGGTCAAGCCACAATGGCGCTTTATATCCGCGATGGGTGTGCAGCCGGTGATACCCCATGCTGATCCCCAAGCAGATGGCGACCCAATAAAGGAACGCCGCCACCCCGAGCGCTGCCCAACTGAAATTGAAAAGCGCGGCAAAGGCGCCGACGTGAAGTACGATGAGAACAATAACTGTAGGCCAGTTCATACTTCCACGCTACCAGCGCTACCCGCAAGTCTATGTATTAGTTGTGTAATAGCTTGCCCAGAATCGCGACGGCCTCTTCGCAGGCCGCCCGGTCGACATCGAAATGCGTCACCGCCCGAACCCGATAGGTTCCCATCGCAATCATCACGACGCCTTTTTCGAGCAAACGAGCGCAGACCTGCTCGCCGGTCAGCCCCGTGTCAGCCACGCCGAAAAACACGATGTTCGTGCCCGCGTACGGCTCCACCACGATCCCGGGCAGCGTGGCCAAGGCCCCGGCGTGATAGGCCGCGTTTGCATGATCCTCGGCCAGGCGACCGCGCATCTCTTCGAGCGCAATGAGTCCGGCCGCCGCCAAAACGCCGGCCTGCCGCATACCGCCGCCGAGCCGCTTCCGCAGTCGACGGGCCTCTTCGAGCAGCTTCTGGGAGCCAACCAACATTGACCCCACCGGCGCGCCCAAACCCTTAGAAAGGCAGAACATCACCGAATCGGCGTGTTGGGCGATCTCGATTGGCGCCACGCCCAACACCGTCGCGGCGTGGAAAAAGCGCGCCCCGTCCATGTGAACGGGCAATCCCCGGCTCTCCGCCCCCCGCTTAATCGCGGCGAGTTGATCCAGCGGATAAACCGTCCCGCCCGCCACGTTGTGCGTGTTCTCAACGGCGATCAGGCCCGTCGGCGCGGCATGCGGACCGACCGGCCGAATCTCCTTAGCGATCTGCTCCCACGTCATCAGCCCGTTTGTTGTCGGGATCGCCCGCGCGAGGCACCCCGCAAACCAAGCCATCATCGAAAGCTCGTAATTGTGCACGTGCGCCCGGGCTTCGCAGATCACCTCCTGGCCATGCACGGTGTGCATCTTCAGGGCGATCGTGTTGCCCATCGTACCCGTGGGCACGAACAAACCCGCCTCTTTGCCCATGATGGCGGCGGCGCGGGACTCCAGGCGATTAACCATGGGGTCTTCCTGGTAAACGTCGTCGCCGACTTCGGCTTCAGCCATGGCACGGCGCATGGCCGGGGTCGGTTTGGTTACGGTGTCACTGCGGAGATCGATCATAAAAATTCCTGGAGAACGTCGTTAGAAAGTAATACGCCCCGCGGAGTCAGGCGCAGGCGAGCACCATCGCGGGTAAGCAATCCATCGGCGATGAAGCGGGCAATCGGCTCCCGCCAATGGTCCCATTCGCCCGGTTCGGGGGTGATGCCCTCGCTCAAGCGCAAGCCCACGAAAAAACGCTCGGCGGTTGGATTGGCCGCGTTGGCGTCCTCCCGCCGGGGGCCGGTCTCGACGTAAGCGAGCGCGCTTTCCGGGTTCTGCCACCGCTGGCCGCCGGCATTCGAATGGGCGTCCGCCCCAAATCCGAGGTACTCTTCCAGCCGCCAATACTTCAAATTGTGCAGCGAAGGTTGGCCGAAATTGGAGATCTCGTAGCGAGGCAGCCCGATCGAGTCGAACCGATCGACGGCGCTCTCGTACATGGCCGCAATCGCGTCGTCGTCGGGGATATCACGAGCGCCGTACTTGGGCCCGTTGTTCAAGATTTCAAGGCCGAGACGGGAGTCCTCGTCCACCTCAAGCATATAGACCGAAGCGTGCGGCGGAGCGAGCCGCGCCATCCAATCGAGCGAACCCTGCCAACTCTCCGGCGTCTGCCCGGCGAGTCCGGCAATCAGGTCGAGGTTGAGATTTGTGATCCCTTCCGAGCGGAGCAGGGCCACGTCCGCGGCCACCACTTCCGCAGTGTGCTTCCGGCCGGTCCTGCGCAGTTCGCCTTCGACGAACGACTGCACGCCCAAGCTCACTCGATTAATGCCCGCTTCCCGCCACGCCACCACCTGCTCCCGAGAAAACGAACCCGGAGCCGCCTCCAGCGTCGCCTCCGCCCAGGGGCGGCCGGGGATGCGTTCGAGCAGCGCCCGGAGATCGTCGTTTCCGATCTGACTCGGCGTTCCACCGCCGAAATATACCGTATTCGGGGTCCACGGCCAAGCGGTCTCCTCCAGTTCGTTCCGCAAAACCGCGTGGTAGCTCGTCTCCAACTCGCGCGGAAACACTCCCGAAGCGAAGTTGCAGTACGTGCATTTTTGGGCGCAGAAAGGGAACGAGATGTAGACGCCAGGCATTTAGAAAAGGGAGATCGTCTCGCCGAGGTGTTCGCTGACGTGGGCCGCGATCAGTTCGGCCAATGTTTGGCCGGAGTCGGCCAACACGAAGGCCCCCCGCGCCGCCACCCAATCGAGCTTGAAGCTCCGGGAGTGAGCCGAAACCCAAACCTGCCGGACCGGCGTCTGCGGGCTGACGACGAACTTGGCGCGGGGCTCTTCAAACTCCACGGTCAACGTGCCATTATTGAAGTCAGCCTCAAAATCGTGTTCGTCGGACGCGGTGGCGAGGGCCTTAAACAGAGCCGTCATGGCATCTTCGCATTTCAGGCGGAAGTCTTGTTCGTCGAGCATGAATCTTCACGGTATCAGAAAGCATCATTAGGACGGCTGATCTTTTAGGGATGGAAACCACCTGCATCCGGCATACTGAGCTGCCGAACACAACCCGGCTGTTCGCCGATCTGGTCTATCACTACGATCGGGTGGCGTCCTTTTACGGTCATGCACCGTATGACCCGGACTCGTTTTCGGCTGCCGCCGCCCAAATCCAGTATCCTCCCGAACGCCGCGCGGAGATGGTCGCCGCCTTGGCCGAACAAAACCCCGGCAACCCGTCGCTCGCGTTGTTGGCCCAGGAGGGAACGGTTGCGGTCGTCTCCGGCCAACAGGTCGGGCTGTTCTCCGGGCCGGCGTATACGATTTTTAAGGCGCTGTCGGCCATTCGCCTGGCCGAGCAGTTAACGGCCCAAGGGCTACCCGCCGTTCCGGTGTTCTGGCTGGCCACCGAAGACCACGACCTGGTAGAGATCAACCAAGGCTGGGTTTTCAATGCCGCCCACGAAGTGATCGGGTTGAAATCCTCGTCCACCAATCCTCTCGGCGGCCCGGTTGGCCCCATTGCCCTCAAGGATGCCCCGATAGCGGAGCTAGAGTCGGCCTTGGCGGGCTTTCCGTTCGCTGATGAGGTGCTAGCTCTCGTCAAAGAGTGTTACTCCCCTGGGGCGACCTTTGGCGGCGCGTTTCGGGCTCTGGTCGGCAAGCTGCTGGCGAAGTGGCCCATTCTCTTTCTTGATCCCCTTGCTCCCTCCGTTCGCGCCATCGGCGCACCGCTCCTCGAACAAGTCGTGGAACGGATGCCGGAACTGAACGCGGCACTCCTTGAAAGGAATCAGGAACTGTCCGCGGCCGGCTACCATGCTCAAGTCCACGTCGAAGCCAGCAGCTCGCTGCTGTTCTCGCTCGAAGGCGGCAAGCGGTTGCCTTGGAAGCAAGCCCCCATCGCCAGTTCCCTCCTCTCGCCGAACGCGCTGCTGCGCCCGGTGCTGCAGGACTTCACCCTGCCGACGGTCGCCTACTTCGGCGGCCCGGCTGAGTTGGCATACTTTGCGCAGTCGGAGGTGCTCTACTCCCGGCTCTTAGGTCGCATGCCGGTCATGCTCCACCGGGCCGGCTTTACCTTGCTCGACGAGCGGACCGAAAAAATCCTGTCTCGCTACGGCCTGACGATCGTCGATACGTTGATCCACGAAACCGGCCTGCGGGAACGTCTCGCTGCGAAGTTGATTCCCGCCGACGTCATCGAAAAGGTTGCCCAACTCCGACAACGGATCGGCGGCGAGGTGGAGACGCTCTACGCCGTTGTGCAAGCGCTGGACCCGACGCTTGAAAAAGTGCTGGCCAAAAGCAGCGCCAAAATGATCTACCAGCTCGACAAGATGCAGCGCAAGACCGCCCGCCAAGCGCTGCAACGCGACGAACAAGCCCAGCGGCACGCCGAATTTCTGCACCAT
>CANNLB010000075.1 GCA_947505565.1 Acidobacteriota bacterium
CGCGCTGGCCGCCGATTTCCAACAGCACAACCACAGCTTCAAACACTACGTGCAAACCGTGATGAAGTCGAGCGCCTACCAACTCAGCAGCCGCTTCGTCGGAGAATGGAAGCCGGAATACGCCACATATTACGCCCGCAAATATGTGCGCATGTTGAGCGCCCCCGAACTCCATGACGCCATCGCTCTCGCTACCGGCCAGCCGGCCAAATTCTCTACCGGCAGCGAACAGGTCGGGCTCGTAATGCAGATGCCGGAACCGAAAAAGGCCGACGCCGGGGTACAAGGATTCATGAAGACCTTCGGCCAGTCCAACCGCGACGACATGCCGAAAAAAGTGCCGCCCTCGTCCTTGCAAGCCATGCTGCTCATGCAGTCCAAAGTCGTCACCGACCGCATCGACGCCGCCAAGTTAGGCATCATTCAGAGCCTCCTGATCTCCACCAAGGACGACCAGGACCTCGTCAATCAGATCTTCCTCCAAACGATCTCCCGCCGACCCACGGCGGCTGAAAAAGCCGTCGGATTAAAAGCGCTGCAAGCCAACCGCCCCACCGGCGCGGCCAACTTACAATGGGCCCTGCTCAATAGCCCCGAGTTTTTATTCAATTACTAACATGCAGAAACGCGTAGCCGACACTCTCGCCGCCCGCCGCGATCTTCTCAAGCTCGGCGGCTACGGCCTCCTCGGGTCGTTCGCCAGCCAAACCTTCGCGCCGGTCCAGCTCCGCGCCGCCGGTCGAACGAACCCGCGCGGCACCGCCCGCTTCTGCATCCTCATTGAACTCGCCGGTGCCCTTTCCCACATCGATTCCTTCGATTTTAAAGAGAATGAAGGCACCCAGAAAGATTTCGACGTCCGCCCCGTCAAAAACGATCTCTACCTCTCCCACCGGCTCTTTCCCCAACTGTCGAGCCACATGGATAAACTCTCCATCGTCCGCTCGATGAAGAGCCACGAGGTGGTTCACTTCCGTGGCCAATACTACACCCAGGCCGGCCGCCCTCTGAACCCCGCCCAAGCCAGCGAGATCCCCAGCGTCGGCTCCGTTATCGCGCTCGAATTGGAAAACCAACGCCGCGCGTCCGACACCTTCCCCACTTACTTGGGTTGTAACCTCGATACCTCCGGCTGCGGCGCGCTGTCTACCGGCTTTCTCCCCCCGCGCCACTCCGTCCTCGATCTCAACCTGAAATCCGGTGCCGGTGCCGCCCCCTCCTCGGCGGAAGCCATGGCCGTGCTCTCCGAACGGTATCGGCTGCTCAATGAACTTGACGCCGTTATGGCCCCGTCCCGCTCCGGCCGCGACCGCAGCTTCGGCGGCTTTCGCGATTTCCAAAAATCGGCTTACCAAATCCTCGGCGATCCCCGCTGGCCCGAAGCCTTCAAGATGCCGAAGGAAGAGATCGAACGCTACGGCGCCAACGAAGTCGGCCTCGGCTGCCTGCTCGCCCGTAACGTCGTCCAAGCCGACGCTGGCACCCGTTACATCCACATCGTCCATCCTGATTGGGACCACCACCGCGACATCTATAATCACGCCAAAAAATCGAATCACTACATTCGCTGCAACGAGTTCGATCGCGCCCTCGCCCAACTGCTCACGGACCTTGGCGCCGCGCCCTCTCCCCGCACCCCCGGCAAGACGTTACTCGACGATACCCTCATCGTGGTCGCCACCGAGTTCGGCCGCACCCCCGGTGCCCTCAACGGCATCGCCGGCCGCCACCACTACAACTTGGCGTACCTGTCGATGTACGCCGGCGGCGGCACCAAACCCGGCCGCATCATCGGCAAAACGGATGCCGCTGGTGAACACGTCGTCGATACCGGCTGGCGGTATAAAAAGGCGTCTATCAAGACTGAAAACGTCTACGCGACCATCTACTCCGCCCTCGGCATCGACTGGCAGAAAGAGATCACCAATACCCCCTCCAAACGGGCCTACAAATATGTGGATAACCTGGGAGCTACGGAGATGGTCATCCCCGACGAGATCGCCGACCTGTTCGTCTAAATGCGCTATATAGCACTTCTCTTTCCCGCCCTGCTCGTAGCCGAGTCAGTCGTCATCCCCGCCGGGTCATTCACCATGGGCCGCACGAAGACCACCGCGGACGACTCGACCAAGATGCGTCCTCAGATCCTGCTCGACGATCGTCCCACGCGGGTCGTGACCCTCCCGGCTTTCTCCCTCGAGTCTCGCGAAGTCACCCACGCCCAGTACGGCGAGTTTCTGGCACAGGCGAAGCGCCCTGCCCCCTACCATTGGAAGCCGGAGCTGGCTAAGTCCAACGTCGCCGTCTATAACGTCACATGGGACGACGCCAAGGCCTACTGCGAGTTCCACAAGAGCCGCCTGCCGTCGGAAGCGGAATGGGAACGCGCCGCCCGCGGCGGCCTCGAAGGTCAGGACTACCCCTGGGGTGATAATTTCGACGCTAAACTGCTTCGGGCCGGGACCGATCGCGGCCCCGGCGAACCCGGCAAGTTCCCGCCCAACGCCTTCGGCCTATACGATATGGCGGGGAATATGGCCGAGTGGACCAGCGACTGGTTCGATCGCGAGACCTATAAAACCGGTGTCCCGCCCGCCACTGGCCTGTACAAAGTCATCCGCGGCGGCGCTTGGTCCGATTCGCCCAAGCGCCTTACTATCTATTTCCGCAACTGGGTTCGCCCCACCATGCGCCAGCCGAATATCGGCTTCCGCTGCGCCCGGTCCATCGATCCGGACGCCGAGATCACCCGCCTCATATCGCAGTTCACCGGCGTCGTCTCCATCTACGCGAAGAATCTGACGACCGGCGCTGAGTACGCGCGGAAAGACGCTGATTTGGTCCGCACCGCCAGCACCATCAAATTACCGATTCTGATCGCTGCGGCGCAGGCGGTCCATGACGGCAAAGCGAGTTGGGACGAACTGATCACCCTCGATAAGGATGAAATTGTGTCCGGTTCCGGCGTGATCCGTGAGTTCACCCCCGGCCAGAAATTCCCGCTCCGCGATATCGCTAACTTGATGATTGTGGTGAGCGACAACACGTGTACGAATTTGATGATTGAACGCCTGACGGCCGACTACGTCAATGAAGTGATGGAGCGCTACGGTTTCGTGAACACGAAGTCGATGCGGAAGATCATGGGCGACGGTAAGAATTTGAAACCCAATCCTGGTGGCTGGAGCAAGTTCAGCCAGCTTGCCGACAACAAGAAGTACGGGATTGGGGTCAGCACCCCACGAGAAATGGTAGGGATCCTCGCCGCGCTGGAGCAGGGAAAGCTCGTGAGTCCGGAGGCGTCGAAGAATCTTCTCGACATTTTGCGTCGTCAGCAGTACACCGATGGGATTGGCCGCCACGATCCGCATCCGGTGGCCAGCAAGAGCGGCGCGCTGGATGCGCTTCGATCCGATGTGGGGATTCTGTACGGGAAAACGGCGAAGATTGCGATTGCGATAACGGTGGACGGGATGCCGAAGACCGATTACAGTCCGGACAACGTAGGGAACATTCTGATTTCGCACCTGACGGCGCAGATTGTGGCGAAGCTTGGTCCGCTCGATTCACTGCAATAAGGAGATTGTGCGTCCTGAAAGTCGCATGGTTCTCCCAAGTGCAAGTCTTGTCCGGGTAAGCACCGTAGCGCCCTGTCGTAGACTCCCGGCGGAAGGAGAGATCCAACTGACCAAAGCGGAGTGTCGAAATCCTTTGAAAGAGAAGGGACCGAATCGGGGTAGATCGATCCGGGGGCTGCGACACCGATAGGCATCGGCTTTTCCATAGCCCACATCGAGTTTTGCAAGAGGCTCTCGTGAAGCCCCATTCCGGGTTTCCAAAAACGGCACCCAAGGGGACGACGAAGGGCGCCAGGGGGGGCCGATCTCGTAGCGCCGCATGAATATCACTGGTCGGAATTGTAAGTCTTGCGAAGTCAAAGAGTTAGGGTCAATCTTTTTCTAAGGAAGGCGTCCTCATCAGCCCTAATGGAGCCACCGGAACGGTAAGGCGACTCAAAATCTACGAGGAGAGAGTTCGGGATCGGGATGCAGACGGCGCGATGGCGCCTCTCTCCGCCATCTACCGGCGTCAAGAGAGCCGTTGGCCAGCCAGAATCATTGGCCTCCTGGCCCTGGCTCGGTTTGCGATCTATATAAAGAACCGGCTGATCGCCGCCCGCGTTGTCTCGATATCTTCCTCCGTATGAGCGGCACTCACAAACCCAGCCTCAAACTGACTCGGCGCAAGGTAAACACCCTCGCCGAGTAAGTGGTGAAAGAACTTTCCGAAACGCGCCGTATCCGCCGTCTTTGCCGTCTCGTAATCCACCACCGGCGTCTCCGTAAAGAACATCGTAAACATACTCCCAACACGGTTGACAGTAACCCCGGGCGGTGGTGTCTCTACCAAGCGAGACGTGATCTTTTCCAGATACGGATAGATTTCCGGATGGCTCTTGATATGGCGTAACATCCCCAGCCCCGCGCTCACCGCCAACGGATTGCCACTCAGCGTGCCGGCTTGATAAATCGGCCCGACCGGAGCCACTCTGCTCATCACGTCCCGCCGCCCGCCATACGCCCCAATCGGCAACCCGCCGCCGATCACCTTCCCAAACGTCGACAGGTCCGGCCGGATCCCAAACAACTCCTGCGCCCCCCCGCGAGCCAGACGGAACCCCGTCATCACTTCGTCGAAAATCAGCAACGCCCCATGCTTCCGCGTCAGTTGCACCAACGCCGCCAGAAATTCGGGCGTCGGAATGACGCATCCCATGTTCCCCACGACCGGCTCCACAATCACCGCCGCAATCAAGTCCCCGCGCTCCCGGAACGCCTGTTCCAACGCCTCCACCGAGTTGTACGGCAACGCCAACGTCGTATCCGTAAAGCCCTTCGGCACGCCCTGGGTATCGGCGATGCCCAACGTCGCCATGCCGCTCCCCGCCTTCACGAGTAAGCTATCCACGTGGCCGTGGTAGCAGCCCTCGAACTTGATCGTCAGGTCCCGACCCGTGAAGCCACGGGCGACCCGCAGCGCCGACATCGTCGCCTCGGTGCCGGAGTTCACAAGGCGCAGCATCTCCATGCTTGGCACCGCGTCGATGATCTCCTCCGCCAGTTCCAGTTCCAATTCCGTCGGGGCTCCAAACGACGTGCCAATCGTCAAGGCCTTCTCAATCGCGGCCAGAATTGCCGGGTGCCGATGCCCAATCAGCATCGGTCCCCAGGAACCAATATAGTCGATGAACTCGTTGTCATCGACGTCAAACATGCGGGCTCCCTGGGCCCGGGCGATGAACCGCGGGTGACCTCCGACGCTGCGGAAAGCGCGGACCGGAGAGTTAACGCCGCCCGGAATCAGGTGTTGCCCGCGGGCGAGCAGGGCCTCGGAACGAATGGTAGACATAAGTTAGTTAGATTGTTACGATACGACGAAGGCACGTATTCAGGGCGATTTCCGCCATGGTCGATTTGAAGTTACTGCGGATGCGGGCCCGGAGCTCCCGATAGCTCATTGTGCCGGCGAACAGCTCTTGCATCACGCTTTGAATCTGCGTGCTGCGGCGCAGGAATTGCAGCATCCGGGTCGTATTGGCCCCGCCGCAAAAGCGCCCCAGATACACCCGCCGCGCTAGCGTCGAGGCATATGCCAAGTCAGCCCCGAACTCCGCCTCCACCTGCCCCGCATACGCCTCTGGTCGCTCTTCGGCCAGAAATTGCCCCGCCAGCTCTCCCGAACGCATCGCGTAGTAAATACCTTCGCCCGTCACCGGATCCACTAGGCCTGCCGAGTCCCCCACGGCGAGCCAGCCAGGACCATCCAGACGGTTGTTCGGCCAGGAACTGGTAGCAAGGGCAGGCAACATATGAGCGTAAAACTGGGCGTCATTAAAGGAGATGCCGCGCTCGGCCAGATAGGTTTCTAATCGTTGCCGCAGCCCCGCCGCCGACACCCCTTTCCCACAAATCCCGGCCGAAAGATGGCCGCAACGGGGGAATAGCCAAATGTAGCCCTCCAGATCGGCAAAGAACTGAATATCGATATGTGGCTGTTCGGACGGGATGTAGTACCCCAGCGCAACCATCGTGTCGCCAGCCGTCCAAGGTGTGCCGAACTCGCGCAGCGGGTTCCGCGCGCCCGTGGCAATGATCAGTTGGTCCGCCTGCAGAGCACCCGCCCGCGTCGTCAGCGACCAGCCCTTCCCTTCCCGCTCGACCCCCGTCACCCGGGTCGTCAAAAGTTCCGCCCCGGCCGCCGCGGCCCGGTCCAGCAGAAGCTGATTCAGCTCCCGGCGGGAAAATATAAGCAGCGGCTTTTCGAGAGCGAGCCGCGCCGGCGGACTCTCGTCCGAATGCAGCCAGGTCGTCGAGACCGAGTGGCTGCGTCCTTCTCTCAGAAACGGATACTGGCGGTAGGCCTTGAACGTGACACCGCCTCCGCAGGGCTTCTCCCAAGCCATCTTTTCATCAATCAGCAAGGTGCTTACGCCCGCACGGGCCAACCGCTCCGCAGCCATTGAGCCGGCTGGGCCACCTCCGAGAACAGCGACGGTTCGGCTCACGGCTTTGCAGGAATGGGAGGGTGACCAGAGGGCAAACTTCCCGCGTCGGGGGCAGGTGCGCTATGCGGGGCTCCACCATCGGTCGCCGCCGGCGCCGCGCCCGGCTTCTTCTTCACAACCCACTTGGTGCCTTCCGCTTCGAGGGTATAGGAGATCTTGATGCCGCTGGCCGGAGCCCCTTTCGGGCCGATGCTGGCAACCGCTTCAGCCTCTTTATCGTGGAAATTGACGCTCACCACCTCGACGTCCATCGAGGCGGCAATCATGTCGTCCCGTTTGGCTAGATAGTCGACGATCGCTTGTTTGACCGACTCCTTCGTCTGAGGCGCTTTCGCGCACGAGGACAGAAACGAGCCAGCCGCGAGGGCCACAAAAAGGAGAAGGTAACGCACTCTTGAATTATAGCTTTAGGCCGGGCGGCTGGGGCAGGGCGGGGGACCTTCTTGTCTTCGACGACCGGGCTGCGTTTCCCCGGCGAACGACTCACGGGGTCCGTCGGAGTCACAATCGCGGCAGCAAGCGCGAGATAAAACGGGAGAAGAAGGATGGCACGTCGCATTGACTCCTGATACGATCTCGCGGCCAAAACGTTCCACTACTTCATCGGGCGGGTGTAAAGAAAACGAATGGAGCCCAGTAGTAGGGTTTGGCGTACGGCCCGGTGGAAGTCACTCATAAGACGAGAGGTACTCCGGTTGTTGGCGTCCCAAAGCCCCGTGATCACGTTGTGCGCGCCCGCTTCCAGAATCGGCCAAGTCAAGCCGACCAAGCTTTCCCCGCTATCGTTGCGGGCACCCGCGCTCCGGCACGCCGAAAGCGTTACCAGTTCGGCGCGCTACGGCATATGGCGAATCTCCGCAGCAGAGATCGCCGAACCATCGTCGTGCCGAGTCAGCAGCAAAGCTAAGTGAAGCGGGTCCACCGGGTCCGTCACCGCATGGACCGCAAAATGGGCGTAGCGGTAGGAAGCAATCGGCTCAGCCAGCAGTCGGACTCGGATACAGGCCGAGCCCTCCAGCCGATTGGTCAGCAACGACACTAGGGCCGCGGCGACGGCTCTTAGCTCCTGCCGGGCAAACGGAAGCGGCTGGTAACGCTTTGGCATGGTCTCGGGAGCCCCCACGAGAAGGGACTGCGTTCCCGTTAGGCGCGCCCGGCCCGACAGCCATAGAATGAGGGAAGGCACGAGCGCGACGGTTGCCATCCTCAAACCAATAGCGGTCCGGCCGTGTCGGCGAGGCGGTCGTCTCAAAATTGAGCGAGTGCAGAGGGCCATCCGGAACCAGAAAAACGCGGGTGCCGTTGGGCAGGTGGGCGGCGGCCGGACGAAGCAACAGTTCAGTCAACTTACGGCGGGCCGGGGCATCACTCGAACCTGGATCCCGCAAGCCACCGTTAAACAGGCGGTATTCCTCAACTATGGGAGCGAGCGCCTTCAAGCCCGGCAGGGGGAAATTCGACAGTCACCGGCGTGATCGACCAGAGCCACGAACGTTCCCGGCTTACCGATTAGAACAGGATCACGTGCCCGGGGTCGCCGCAGCGAG
>CANNLB010000076.1 GCA_947505565.1 Acidobacteriota bacterium
CTGCCCGGCCCGCCACCAAGCGCCGGCCGCCAGAGCCAGCGTCAAAACAGCGAAACCGCCCACCGCCAAACCGTTTTCCTGCCCCAACACCACTCGCACAGCAAAATAGACGAGCGATAACAGACCGAAGCCGACGGCAGGGGACAGCGCCAACCGAAGCGGGTCGTGCGCGCTCCAGTGCCGCGGTGCCGACCAAATGGCGCGAACCGCACAGAAACCAGCCAGAACGCAAAGGAGAAGACCACCGAAACCGCCCATCTTACTTCTGCCCCCATTTCTGATTCTCAAACACCGCCACGCCGTTGCCAAACTCGCGAACCAACTTATATCCCTGATCGGCCATCGCCCCGGTCGTCACCATCACATGGAAGTTGGTGACCACGTAACGCTGGTTGGGCGAGTTCACCACCACGATTGGGGCCAGCGCATACTGCGCCAGGTAGAATTCGGCCGTCGCATTCACCTCATCGGCGGCCGCCGCCGGATCGGTCATGTAACCGATTACACCTTTGTCCGGCAGTAACGATCGGACCGGCTGATACCGGGCCGTAAACTGCGTCACCCCATCAACAGGGGGGCGCTTAACGAAGAAGTCGGAGATCTGCTGAAAAAACTTCCCGATCGAGAGGAAGGAGACAAAGGCGACCAGCAAAACCGCCGCCACGGAACGAGGGGTCATCAGCGACCTATTGTAACGCTGCCGGCTGTGTATGCAGTCGCAATCCCTCCGGACTGACAAACTCCCCAATCGCGATCCGCAATTCGGGGTCCAACGGTAGCTCCTCAGGCAATCGAAGATTGATTTGATAGAGGCCGGCAAAGCCCGGTGCGAGACCCGCGTAGAGCACCGCGCTCCCGGCAATCGGCACGTCGTTCAGCAGCACTCGGAACTGTCCGAGCTTTTCGATCTGGGCCGGCGCGCGGGGCAGAATCAGATTCACCAGCCGAGGCACCGTCTGCCCCAAGCCAACGGCGTATACGATCAGGACCTGGCCCGGTTGCGCCGGGGCCGCCGGATCCACCAGACGACCGTCGGCATGGGTAGCAATCACGTATTTGGAATCCAGTGGAAACGCTCCCGGGGACACGTCCGCCACGTCGATGTCGACCTCCGGACCTGTCCGGCTGTCGAGCGTCAAAAGTAACTTGTGACGACCAACCCGCATCGATGGCGGTACTAGAAAGTTGACCTGCGACGGCGAGACGAACAGAATCGGCACCGAGATCGATCCGATCGAGATGCGAAGCCCCGTCCCGGCCAAAGCCGTCGGCAGGATATCCCCTCGCAAATCATCCGGCCCGATCGCCCGCGTTACGAAAGCCAGATTCTTTCCGTACATGGTCGCTAAACCGTTAGCCGCAATCGGCCCCGTCCGATTGGTCGCCGCGTCCACAATGCTTGCCGCAGTGTAAAACGGCAGATTCCCGAGCGGCGGCGTCTGACCGAAGAGCGCAGCGCAAACCGCCAACAGATGAATTCCGCGGAGCATAAAGATGGGGATAGACTTGGCGTCTATCCCCATCTTACGCGCTGCGCAAGACATCCAATGTTAGGAATTTACTGAACCGGAACCAGCCCGCCCGCCGTCTGCGTGCTCACGCCGCCCATGGTGGCGACGATGGCAACGTTGCCCGGGGTAGCGCTCATCGGAATCCGAATATTGAACTGGTAGACGCCGCTGATCAAACCGGGTGCCAAACCAGCGTAGAGGATGTCCCCTGCCGCCAGCATCGTACCGCCCACGCTGATCGTAATCGGATCCCGCAGACGAGCCTCGCCGCTCGGAATCTCGCCCGCCTGGAAGACTGGTTCGGTGAAGCCGAAGCCGGTTCCGTACAAGGTGATGACATCACCGCGGCGAGCCGCCACGCCGCCAGGAATCACCGCGGGATCCGCAATCACCCTACCGTCGGCGGTCCTCGCCGCAATCGAACGATTGGAGAACGTAAACCAACCCGGCGAGTACTGCGCGATCGTCACTGTGCCCTGATCCGACCGCAGTTCATTCGGCCGACCCGGGTTCAGGATGATGAACACCGGTAGCGGACCCGTCTGGGTGATCGTCGGGACCTGGAAGTTAATCTGGTCCGACTGGACGTAGCTAATCGGAGCACGGCGACCGCCGATCTCGACCGCGACGCAGGCCAATTGCATGGGGAAAGCACCGTTGACGAAGTCGCCCGTGCCAGCCGCCCGGGAGCGCCCCGCCACTTCAAAATCCGAGCCAAAAACGCTAGCAAAGGCATTAGGAGCCAGCGTGGTGCTGAACGAGCCAGCATTGGCCAAGTTTCGCAGGGTGGGCCGACGTGCCAGGTTGCAGGCACCTTCCGCGGCGAGTTTCACGGTCGTCGTATAGATCCGATCATTCGCGTTACTGCCCGTGCCGTCGGCGGCGTTACCAGCGACGAAGAGAGTGATTTCGCCCACTTCATTCGCCGGCGGCGTCCATTCAACGTCCCAAGTCACACTACCGGTAGTGCCATTGCGGGTCGACTCGACGTTGTGGGTGGCGAACTCGCGCGATCCACCGCAGGGAGCCGTGCCGGTGGGGTCGCAGCTCACCGCGACGCTAGCGGTGGGCGTAAAGCTGCCAGCCATCCGAGTCGTGTCGCTGGTTGGGCGGGCGGTGAGCTGGAAGCCCCACCGACGCGCTTCCGGATGCTCGAGGCGAACTCGAATCGTCTGCTTCACGCCCGGTCGGTAAGTCATGGCGTCCAGGAGCAGCGATAGTCTTCCGCTCGAGTCGGAATTCGCCGCTGCTGGCCGATGACAGGCCGCGCAGTCTCTACCGCCCATGTCGGTCGGGACGCCAGCCGAAGGCACCGGTGCCCCGCCGCTACGGCCCATCAGTACGGTGGCGGACAATAGCGTCGCCACGCACACTACTAGCGTATGCATCATTCGATTCATTGAGTTCTCCACTGAGGGTTAGTTTTGAGTTACCGTTTTATCGCTAGCTGAACGTCAGTCTGGATCTGCTGCCCATTGAGGAGCATCTCGATCGGGTGATTGCCATCCGGCAGATTCGGCACTGTTACGTTGAACTGATAAAGACCGGATCCAGATAATCCGGCAAAGGAAGGGGTGACATCCATCCCGCCGATTCGCACTCGCAAGCTAGCAGCATCCGTCAGCGGAGCCGCCCCACTGAAGACACGACCCGGAGTGACCGCTGGAGTTGTCGGCCCGAAGCCCGTTCCGAAGAGAAGGACGATGTCGCCAGGCTTAGCCGGTTCGGTCGTTACGCCAGGGAACAGATCCGCTGGAGCAATGAACCGCCCGTCGGGGGTGCGGACGGCCGCCGGGAAGCGGATCGGCGTCTGGGTAAAGAGGAATAAACCCGGAGCCTCGCGTTGCACATTCGCCATCACCGTTTCGCTCGCACCAGCGGGCGTCGTGACTACCACCGGAACCATCCCGGTTCGTGTCAGAGCCGGAGCCTGCACGTTGATCTGATTGGCGCTGATGAAGTTCATCGAAGCGGGCAGCCCGTCGATGGTCACCCGAACGTTATCGATCGCGGTGGGGAAGTTGCCACTCGCGTCAATCAAGCCGTCCCAGGTCTTCAAGCCTGGAGCGAAGTTCGATCCAAAAATTGTCGTCCAGGAGCCGGAGACGACGCCCGCGGCGAAGCTCGCGCCGTTGACGACACCGCCTGTCGCGGTAATCGCCGGGCGAGGCGTGCCGGAAGCAGCCGGGGTTAGGGTCACGCTGGTGGTGTAGATCTTATCGCCGCTCTCCTGCCCGTTGCCGTTAGCCGCATTCGCGGCGACGAAAATCTTCACTGGGCCCACGTCGGTGGCCGGGGCGGTCCAATCAAACTCGAACCGTCCACTCGTGTTGTTCGAGTTCCCGTGGGAGATGAATTCGAGTGGTGCCGCGGCGCGACAGCCCGCCGCCGGGCGCTCAGAACCGTCTTGACAGAGAATGAGGTCAGGTGCGATCGCCGTAAAAGTGCCGGCTTGGCCGTTCGGTTCGTTCGAACCGAGCCTTGCCGTGGCTTGGTAGCCATAGCGACGAGTCGTGCTATCGCCGGTGATGACCACCGCGATGCGCTGCTTTTGGCCGGGTGTATAGGTCAGCCCGCCAGGCAGTTGCAGCACGACCCTGCCGGTTCCGCCATTCACCGCCGTTCCAATGTGACAACCGGATCGGGCGCAAGTCGAGTCGCCCGGCGCGCCGGTGAAGCGCGGGTCGGGACCTGCGGCATTGGCGAAAAGGAGGATTGGAAGCGTTAGGAGAACGACACAGCGCTTGGCGATTTTGAGGAGGAGGTCTTTAGTCATGATGCCTTTTAACCCGGACATGTATCAGTCTACTCGATCTTTTGCCGAGAACTGATTACCCGGTAAAAAGTTCACAATTGGGTCAGCGTGGCTAAGGCTTTGCGCGTAGCAGTACTAAGAGGAAGGGTGGAAAGGCGATCGGGAGAGACCCATTCGAGCGGAGAGGGGACGCGGTGGACGGAGGCTTGGAGTACCTGAAAGGTGTAGATGTGATTGGTGATGCTGTGCTTGAAGATATGGAGCGCTCGCCCTATTTTCGCGGTCGGCAGCTGATGCGGTTCGGGAAGTTCCCAGAACCCTGACAGGATCGCCGCATCCGGAGGTCGTTGCCAGAGGAGAATGTTTCCGTTCTTTATGACTACCAGGAGCGAGCGCTGCACGCGACGAATGACCGTTTTGCGCAGTTTGATTGGCAATTCACGGGCCAAACCCTTTTGGTGAGCCTGGCACCACTTAGCGAGGGGGCATCTGGCGCATTGCGGGTCTTTAGGGGTGCAGATGGTGGCACCCAACTCCATCACGGCTTGGTTGTGTCGGGATGGCTCGGCTGGATTGAGGAAGGCATCGGCGACGATTTGGACGCGCGATTTGGAGGGCACGGGCTCGGCAAGGAAGCGAGCGAGGACGCGAACGACGTTGCCGTCGACGACGGCGTGGGGTAGATCGTAGGCGATGGAGGCGACGGCGGCGGCGGTATAGTCGCCGATGCCGGGTAGGGTGCGGAGGGTCGCGTGATCGCGGGGGAAGGCGCCGAGCGCGACGATGGTCTGGGCGGCAGCTTGGAGGTTTCGCGCTCGGGAGTAGTAACCGAGTCCGGCCCACGCCGACAGAAGTTCTGGTTCGGGAGCTTGCGCCAAAGCATCCACAGTTGGGTAGAGGGCGAGGAACCGTTCATAATAGGGAATTACGGCCGCCACGCGGGTTTGCTGGAGCATGATTTCTGAAATCCAGATTGCATAGGGGTCTCGGGTTCGGCGCCAAGGCAGATCTCGTTTGAAGATTTCGTACCAGGCGGCCAGAGCGGCGCGCGCGACGGGGAGTTCAGTCATTGGCTAAAAAGAAGAGCGTTTCGAAGGCGGACGACTCGATTGTGATCCGAGGGGCGCGGATGCATAACCTCAAGAATATCTCGCTCGAGCTGCCGCACAACCAACTGACGGTGATCACGGGGGTTTCGGGGTCTGGCAAGTCGTCGCTGGTCTTCGATACGGTGTATGCGGAGGGGCAGCGCCGCTATGTCGAGTCGTTGTCGGCTTATGCGCGGCAGTTTCTGGACCGGATGGAGAAGCCGGACGTGGATGAGATTTTGGGGTTGGCTCCGCCGATCGCCATTCGGCAGAAGAACACGACGCGGAACCCGCGGTCGACAGTCGCGACTTCGACCGAGGTTTACGACTTTCTGCGGCTGCTTTTCGCGCGGGCGGGGACGACGTATTGCTCGCAGTGCGGCAAGCCGGTGCAGCGGGACAACGTCGACCACGTGGCGGAGACGATGGGCCGCTTGCCACTTGGATCGCGGTGGTATGCGCTGTTTCCGGTGAAGACAGCAGACAAGGAGCAGTTGATGGACCTGCGGCGGCGGGGGTTCAATCGGCTGTATCAGAACGGGAAGGTGAGCGAGTTTTCGACGCCGGAATCGTTGTTGGACCTTGATTTTACGCAGCCTTTGTGGGTATTGGCGGACCGGTTGGCGATTACGGCGGATATCCGTTCCCGGATCATCGACACGGTGGAGATCTGCTACCGGGAAGCTGGCGAGGTGGTGTTTGAGCAGGCGGGGTTGGAAGCGCCGGAGCGGATCCGGTTCGCGGAGGCTTTCGCGTGCAAGACGTGCCACCTGACGTATCAGACGCCGGAGCCGACGCTGTTTTCGTTCAACTCTCCGTTCGGGGCTTGCCCGCGCTGTCAGGGCTTTGGCAACGTGGTGGATTACGACCTGGACCTGGTGATCCCGGACCCGACGGTGTCGATTCTGGCGAGCGCGGTGGCAGCGTGGAGCACGCCGGCGTATCACGAGTGGCAGGGGCGGTTCGTGAAGCGGTATAGCAAGGCGGTGCGGTGCGAGGTGCCGGTGATGGAACTGCGGAAGGACGAGCGGGACCTGCTCGTGAACTTCCTGCGGAATGAGTTCTTCCCGGAGCTGGAGGCGAAAAAGTACAAGGTGCAGATCCGGGTGTTTCTGAGCCGGTATCGGGGCTACAGCGAATGCCAGGAGTGCGGCGGGGCACGGCTACGGAAGGAGGCGCTGCACATCCGGATTGGGGGCAAGAACATGGCCGAGGTGACCCGGCTGAACATCGCCGAGGCGCACGCGTTTTTTGACGCGTTGGCGCTGGGGCCGGAGGAGCAGACGATTGCGGGGAAGGTGCTGGTGGAGATCCAGCAGCGGCTAAAGTTCCTGAACGATGTGGGCCTGGAGTATCTGACGCTGGACCGGCTATCGGCTACGCTGTCGGGCGGCGAGGCACAGCGGATTCAACTGGCGACGTGTTTGGGTTCCCGGCTGGTGGGCGCATGTTATGTGCTGGACGAGCCGTCGATTGGGCTGCATTCCCGGGATACGGAGCGGCTGATTAAGATTCTGCATGAGCTGCGGGACTTGGGGAATACGGTGCTGGTGGTGGAGCATGACCCGGACGTGATGCGGGCGGCGGATCATATTGTTGACTTGGGACCGGGGGCGGGCGAGCACGGCGGGGAGGTGACGTTTGAGGGCTCGTTTGCGAAGCTGATGGCGAACGGCGGGGAGTCGCTGACGGGGAAGTATCTGAACGGGGAGATGACGACGGCGCTGAAGGTGGCGCGGCGGGCGGTGAACCCGAAGAAGGTGGTGGCGGTGCGGGGGGCGCGGGCGAACAACCTGCGGAACGTGGACCTGGAGATCCCGCTGCATATGCTGGTGGTGGTGACGGGTGTGAGCGGGTCGGGCAAGAGTTCTCTGGTGCATGATGTGGCGTTCAAGGCGCTGACGAAGGAGCTGGAGAGGCAGGGTCCGCGGAAGACGGCGAAGGAGGAGAGCGAGGAGTTCGCGGGGGCGGAGCGGCAGGTATGGAAGAGCGTGGAGCGGGCGCATCTGCTGAACCAGATTGTGCTGGTGGACCAGAGCCCGATTGGGCGGACGCCGCGGTCGAACCCGGTGACCTATGTGAAGGCGTTCGACATTATGCGGGAGCTGTTTGCGAGCACGCCGGACAGTGATCGGCGGGGGTATACGCCGGGGCATTTTTCGTTCAACATTCCGGGGGGGCGGTGCGAGGTCTGCCAGGGCGACGGGACGGTGACGGTGGAGATGCAGTTCCTGGCGGACGTCGAGTTAGTCTGCGAGGAGTGCCGGGGGACGCGGTTTAAGCAGGCGATTTTGGACGTCCAGTACAAGGGCCTGAACATCCATCAGGTCTTGCAGTTGACGGTGATGGAGGGTTTGCGATTCTTTGCCGAGACGCCGAAGCTGAAGGGCCGATTGCAGGTGTTAGCGGATGTTGGTTTGGGGTATTTGAGACTGGGGCAATCGGCGACGACGCTGTCGGGAGGGGAGGCGCAACGGGTGAAGCTGGCGGCGCATTTGGCGCAGTCGACGTCGGAGGGGACGTTGTTCATTTTTGACGAGCCGACGACTGGGTTGCATTATGACGACATTCGGAAGCTGCTGGACAGCTTTCAGCGGTTGATCCAGAACGGGGGTTCGATTCTGTTGATCGAGCATAATTTGGATGTGATCCGGGCGGCTGACTGGGTGGTAGATATGGGCCCGGAGGGGGGGAGCGCCGGGGGCCGGATTCTGGGAGTGGGGACCCCGGAGCAGATTGCGCTCCTCGCGGG
>CANNLB010000077.1 GCA_947505565.1 Acidobacteriota bacterium
GGCCTTTTCGAACGGCAACCTGACGAATCCGTTTTCGAGTTTGGGGGAGACGGCTCCTCCGGCGTACATCGATCCTTCGGCGTTTACGTTTACGTTTCCGATCAATGGTGTGTTTGGCCCGCGGAACCAGAATCTGCGCAGTACGTATGTGAATTCGTGGAACTTCACGATCCAGCGGCAGTTGGGGCAATCGTGGATGGTGTCTGGCGCCTACATCGGGAAGACGACGCAGAAACTGCTGGCGTATCGTCCGTTTAACGCGGCAGTTTATGTTCCCGGTAACGACGCGCAGGGCCGTCCTCTATCGACGGAGGGCAATGGGGATAGCCGGGTTCCATTTGGACGGGGGATCTACGGACCGCAGGGCTACTTTTTGGACAACCCGTTTACGGCTTCCTACCACTCGGCGCAGTTTGAGCTGAACAAGCGCTTCTCGGGCGGCTTGCAGCTTTCGGCCAACTACTCGCTGGCGAAGTCGCTGGACTCGAGTTCGACGTTTTCGCTGGGCGGGTGCGTCGCTAATCCGAACGACATCCGCGCCGCGAAGGGGCGGAGCGATTTCGACCGGAAGCATTCGGTGGTGGCGAGCGGGATTTACACGCCGACGGTATTCAGCAAGCAGAAGGGTTTGCTGGCGAGAGTGCTGGGCGGGTGGAGCGTATCGGGCATTGCGATATTGCAGAGCGGCGTGCCGGTGCTGGCGAGTACGGGGCAGAATACGGCGCTAGACGGTACGACGTGCCAGGGATCGTATCATCCCGACTTGATTGGGGTGATTGAGCGGGAGCATAGTTCGCGCAACGACATGTTGACGCGGTTCTTCAACACGGGGGCGTTTGCGCTGCCGGGTTTGGGCCGTTACGGGACCGGGGCGCGGAACATGTTTTCTGGCCCGGGCACGGCGACGATTGATTCCGCATTGTTGAAGGACTTCACGGTTACGGATAGCATGCGATTCCAGTTGCGGGCCGAGTTTTCCAATCTATTGAATCGGGCGAACTTTGGCAACCCGATAGGACAGTTGGCGAATCCGCGGTTTGGGCAGATTACGGGAGCGGGCGCGGGCCGGGCAGCGCAGCTTGGGCTGAAATTCCTCTGGTAGGAGAGCCGGTTAGAGTGCAACGATGGCCGTCTCAGGAGGGACGGCCATCGTTAGCGGCCGCTGAGTTAAAGAGAGGGCCAAAGCCGAGGGTGGCGGCACCGATCAAGCAGCCTTGTCCACCGAAGGCAGACTGGCGGAGGCTGAGTTTTCCGAATGTTGGCCATTGGGATTTGTCGGGGAACTGAGCGGAGAGTTCTTCGAGCAGGATGGGCCAGGCGGCGTTGAGGGTGGCGTTCAAAACGATGACTTGGGGATCGAGCCCGAAGACCATGGAAGCTATGCCGATGCCGAGATAGCGCGCGGCTTCGCGGACGACTTGAGCAGCTGGGCGATCTCCGGTGAGGGCGCGTTGGCAGATGCGCCGGACACGGGCGGCGCTATCGGTCCATTTGCCCGGTGCCTTGCCTTGGATAAGGGCGTAGCGATCGCAGATGGCGGGATTGGAGACGAGCTTTTCGAGGCAGCCGGGTCGGTCATGGCGAGTGTTGGTGCCATCATCAGCGATGACCATTTGGCCGAATTCGCCAGCGGCCATGGAGGGGCCCGCGTACTCCTGACCATAGAGAACGATGCCGACGCCGACGCCTTCGTTGACGCTAACGTAAAGGAGGCATTGGGGGGCGTGTTCGCCGGCATTTGTGTAATGATACTCGGCGATCGTGGCCGCGCGGACGTCGTTTTCGGCCCAGACGGGAAGCCCGGTGCTGGCTTCGAGAAGCTGCTGGAGGGAGATATGGTTCCAACCAGGATCGTTGCCGATTTCGACGATGCCGGTTTGCCGATTGACGATACCGCGGACGGTAACGCCGATTCCCTGCAGACTTTGGTGGGAGCGTTGGAAGAGCTGTACCTGTTCGGTGATGAGATGAAGGGTGGCTTCGGGGGTGGCCGGGGTTCGAACGACGACGGTATCGACCAGAGCGCCGCGCATGGTGGCGACCGCGAAGCGGGTTTCCCAGTTTTGGATTTCGACACCAATCGAGCGGAGGTTATCGGAGAGTTGGAGGCGGGTGGAGGGCCGGCCACCGGTGGAATTCTCCTCGCCGACCTCCATGACGAGATCCTGTTCGAGCAGTTCGGCGATGATGCGGGACATGGTTCCATCGGAGAGGCCGCTGGTGCGGGCGAGTTCGGCCCTGGACATGGTGTTGGCGCGGCGGAGCAGTCTTAGGACAGCCGCAGAGTTGTGGCGGCGGACTTCCGCGGGCCGCAGGACGCCGTGCCTGAGGGGGGTTCCAATCATGAACCCCAGTGTACGTTACCAAGGACGCTGGCTTATACCTGCGGCTCGCAGGAAAGAATATTGACAGACTGGGGGGCATTCGGGCCTTAATGGTTGACTCGTGGCTTGGATTCGAATATTCTTGCGATTACATGCAATGTGAGTTCCGAGCTATCGCCGCCGCCGATCCAGTTGCCTGTGGCTCGCAACTATTGGCATCGAGCCTGGTGACGGAATAGATGACAGAGGCGGCCGTTGCTCCGGCGCTGGCACGTCGGTTGAGCCGCGTGGATCTGGTGATTTACGGTTTGGCTATTCTGACGCCGACGGCGGCATACCCGGTATTGGGCGTGATTCAGCAGGCTTCGAACGGCCATGCGGTGCTGAGCTACGTGGCGGCGATGGTGGCGATGTTGTTTACGGCGGCGAGCTATGGCCGTATGGCGACGGCGTTTCCGTCGGCTGGTTCGACATACGCCTATGCGGGACAGGGTTTGCACCCACTGGCGGGTTTTTTGGCTGGGTGGGGAATTTTGCTGGACTATGTTTTGGTGCCGTTGCTGAGCACGATTTTTGTTTCGTTGACGGCGGAGAGACTGCTGCCGCAGGTGCCGTATGTAGGGTGGGTGTTAGGGTTTTCGTTGTTGGTGACGGTGACGAATGCGAGGGGGATGGCGGCGACGCAGCGATCAAACAGCGTGATGTTGGCGGTGATGGTTCTGGCGGCGGTTTGCTTTGTGGTGGCGGCGGCGCGGTGGGTGGTGCATGGCGCGGGTCTGGCGGGGTTGTGGGCGTCGGAGGCGGTGGTGCGGCCGGCGGAAGTTTCGGTGCCTGCGGTGCTGTTCGGGGCGAGTATTGCGGCTCTCTCGTACCTGGGTTTCGATGCGGTATCGACGCTGGCCGAAGATGCGCGGGACCCGCGAAGGGACATTGGATTTGTGACGGTGGGTGTGTGTATTTTGCAGACGGGGATCTGCGTTCTGGTTGCTTACGTGGCGGTTTTGGTTTGGCCCTCGGCGCGACCGTTTGAGAACGTGGAGACGGCGATTTTGGATATTAGCCGGTTAGTGGGAGGGACGCCGCTGTTTGGATTGACCTCGGTGGTGCTTTTGGTGGCTGGCGTGGCGAGTTCGATGGCGAGCCAGGCGGGGGCGTCGCGGCTGTTGTACGGGATGGGTCGGGACGGGGTGTTGCCGCGGTCGGTTTTTGGGTATTTGGATCCGAAGAGGGCGACGCCGGTGCGGAGTATTTGGCTGATGGGTTTTTTGTCGTTTGCTGGAGCGCTAGTCGTGAGTTTCCAACAGATTGTGGAACTTGTGAATTTTGGAGCGTTCACGGGGTTTATCTTGGTGAATCTGAGTGTGATTGGGCATTATTATGTGAGGCTGGGTGAACGGTCCGTCGGCGGTTTGATGCGGAACCTGGTTACGCCTTTGGCGGGCAGCGCTGTTTGTGCGGCGCTTTTGTTCAGCTTGAGTTTTTCGGCCCGGGTGACGGGATTTGCGTGGTTGGGGCTGGGGTTGCTGTATTGGGTTTGGCGGGGGCGCGGCTTGGCACCGACGGGCAGGCCGCGATGAGCCGAGTGCGCGAGTTGGCCGCCTACGTCGAGAGCCGACAGGAGCGATTGCTTACGCTGCTGCAGGACCTCGTCCAGATTCCTTCGGAGAATCGAGCGCCGGAAGGAGCGGAGGGGGCATGCCAGGAGTATGTGGCGCGGGTGTTGCGGAGGGCGGGTTGGGAGCCAAGCCTTTATTCTTTAGCCGGTGCAGCGGGGATAGAGACCCATCCGCTGTACTGGCCGGGCCGGAACTATGAGGGACGGCCGAACTTGGCGGCGGTGCGGAAGGGGACGGGCGGGGGGCGCTCGTTGATTTTATCCGGGCACGTGGACACGGTTCCGGTCGGCTCGGCCCCGTGGACGCGTCCGCCGTTTGGGGGGCAGCGGGAGGGCAATCGGCTTTACGGTCGAGGGGCGAACGACATGAAGGCGGGAATAGCCGCCAACCTCTTTGTGGCGGAGGCTTTGTCGGAGCTGGGGATTCGGCTGGCGGGGGATTTGACGTTCGAATCGGTGGTGGACGAGGAGTTTGGCGGGGTGAACGGCACGTTGGCGGGTCGGCTAATGGGTTACTCGGCGGACGCCGCGATTATATCGGAGCCTTCGTTTCTGCGGGTGTGCCCGGCGCAGAGAGGGGGACGGACGGTTCAGATAAGGTTTCAGGCGGTGAATGCGGGGATTCTGTCGAACGCGCGGACGACGCTGGTGATCGACCAGTTGAGAGCATTTCTCGACGCGCTGCCGGAGTTTGCGGCGTTGCGGCGGCGCTTGGCGCCTCGGCATCTGAGCTATGCGCATTTGCAGGATGCGGTGCCGGTTACGGTGACGCGGATCCAGACGGCTCCTTGGGGGACGTCGGAGCCGACGAACGTGCCCGAAACGTGCAGGTTGGAGCTTTTCTGGCAGACGATGCCAGGAGAGGGGCTGGACGAGGTCGACGCGCAGTTTGCGGGTTGGTTGGAGGATTTGTATGAGAGGCGGGGCGAACTGTTTCGGGAGCGGCCGGAGGTGGTGCATCCGATCCGGTGGTTGCCAGGTTCGGCGATAGAAGCGAAGTGCCCGATTGTTTCGGAGTTAGCGGCGGTGGCGGAGTCCACTTTGGGCTTTCGGCCGGAGATAGTGGGGATCGAGGGTCCATGCGATCTTTACGTTTTTCATGAATTTGGGATTCCGGCGGCTCTGTGGGGAGCGCGGGGCGGCAACACCCATATGCCGGATGAGTATGTAGAATTGGATTCGTTGGTGCAGGCGACGAAGGCACTGATGGCCTTTGTCTGTTCTTGGTGTGGAGAGGAGATTCGATGAAATTTCTGTTCCTGATGTTGGTAAGTGTCGCGGGCTTTGCCGCGGACGGTTTTGTGTCCCTGATGCCGGATCGTAACTTGGGCGAGCATTGGACGGTAGAGGGGGAGACTCCGCCGGAGGCGTGGACGCTGCGTGACGGCGTGATTGCGACAACGGGGCAGCCGAATGGATTTTTGCGCAGTAAGAAGAAGTACCGCAACTACGTGCTGCGGGCGGAGTGGCGATTCCAGATGGGCTGGACGGCTCCGAAGACAGGAAACGAGTGGCCGAACGCGGGTTTCTTTATCCACGCAGGTCCGGAGGTGAACGGTTGGCCGACCTCGCTCGAGGTGCAGGGGTACTACGGAGAGGCCGGGAGCGTGTTCGGGGTGCGGGGAGGCAAGATTACCGGTGCCAAGCGGGGCCCGTTTGTGAAGGAGAGGCCACCATTTGGATCGTGGGACCGCTATGAGATTACCTCGATGAACGGGAAGGTGACGGTGGTGTTGAATGGTGTGTTAGTGAATGAGGGGACGGCCGCTTATCCGGAGGAAGGCAACATTTGCCTGCAGTCTGAAGGTTGGCCCGTTTATTATCGGCGGATAGAGATTCAGGAGTTGCCGTGATCTCGCGACGGGCGGTGTTTGGCGCTCCGCTGGCGCTGGCGGCTCAGGCGGTGGCTATGCCGACGCAATTTCAACTGGCTTGCATGACGCTGCCATATTCGGCGTTTCCGTTGGAGAAAGCGCTACAGGGAATTCAGTGGAGTGGGTTCGGCCATGTGGCCTGGGGCACGACCCATCGGGAGCAGGGCGGGATGAAGCCGGTAATGCCAATTGACGCTCCGGCGGCGGAGGCGGGACGCTTGGCTCGACGATGCCGGGATATGGGATTAGAGCCGGTGATGATGTTCTCGACCTTGAACCTGGAGGCGGCCAACGCCGTGGACGGGCACTCTCGCAGAATTGAACAGGCGGCGGCGGCGAAGATTCCGTTTCTACTGACGTTTGGCAAAACCAGCCCGGGACAGAACGAGGCATTTGTCCGGAGCTTGGTGGAACTGGCGCCGCGGGCGAAAGAGGCGGAGGTGATGATTGTGATCAAACAGCACGGAGGCAACACGGCGACGGGAGCCCACTGTGCTCGGATTGTTAAAGAGGTAGGCCATGATTCGGTAAAGGTTTGCTATGACGCGGGCAACGTACTGGACTACGAAAACCATGATCCGATTGTGGATATTCGGAGCTGTTGGCAGGACATTCGGGCGTTCAACATTAAAGACCATCGAAATACGCCGAAGGACCAAGATTGCGGCCCCGGTTTCGGGGAGATTGACCACTACAAGTTGTTTGCTCCGGTAATGAATACGGGGCTGACGATTCCACTAACTTTTGAAAACATTTCAGAGCCGCTGCTGCCGCGTCCGGTGGCCATAGAGGGCGTTAACGCCTTGGCGGTTCGGGCAAGACTTTACATCGACACCGTATTGCGGGGTCTTCAGAATGGAGGAGCACAAGCATGAACCGACGGAATTTCTTAATTAGCACGGCAGCGGCGGCCCAGACGGCGGTTGGTCAGTCGTCCACGGACCGGGTGGCTACGGGGATGATCGGCGTAGGCAATCGCGGGAGCTATCTGCTGAAAGCAGTGATGGCGCAGGCGGATGCCCGGGTGGTGGCCTTGTGCGACAACAAGCCGGACCGGCTGGATAAGGCCGCGACGGCGGCGGCGAAGGATAATCCGGCGACGATGACGGACTGGCGGAAGCTGATTGACCGGAAGGACGTGGAGGCTGTGTATATTGCGACGCCCCCGTTTCTACACGCCGAGATGGCGATTGCGGCGATGAAGGCGGGCAAGCACGTCTATTGCGAGAAGCCAATCGGGACGACGCCGGCACAGATTCGCGAATTGCTGAAGGTGGCCAAGCAGACGAACAAAGTTTTCGTTTCGGGTCAGCAGATGCGGTCGATGTTGCAGGTGGGGAACGCGATCCGGAAGATTCAAGACGGGGCGATCGGAGATATCCTTTTCGTCAAAGCGCAACGGCATGCGTCGGCCGATCTGGCGTACGACGGGCCATCGGGCGACTGGTATTTTGATTACAAGAAGTCGGGTGGATACTTACTCGAACAGTCGGTGCATAACTTAGATGCTTGTAACTGGGTGATCGGGCAACATCCGATTCGGGCGGCTGGCTTTGGGGGGATCAACCTTTATAAAGGCAAGCCGGCGGGCCGGGATATCATGGACCACCAGAGCTTGGTTTATGAGTATGCCAATGGGGTGAAGCTGACGTTTACGCAGATGGTGTTTCACCCACGCAAGATGCCGGTGAATAACCAGACAATTAACGTATTCGGCAGTAAGGGGTCGGTAGAGCTTCTGTATTCGACAAACTTTTACCCGCTTGATGGCGGTGAGCCGACGGTGTTGTCCCCGAAGGTGGACGAGCCGGGGGACGCGCACATTCGGGCTTTCTACGACTGTGTCCGGAAGGGCGCCAAATCGCCGGCCGATGTGACCATAGGAGCGACGGCAGCGTTGACGGCGATTCTAGGGAATGAGGTTTGTCGTCAGGGCAAGGTAATCGATTGGAAGGATCTGGGCGTCGAGGTTTAGTCTGGAACTCGCGTTTATTCGTTGGTCTGGGAGAGGGCAGGTATGCCGTTTCCCAGGCGGCGGTAGGCTTGTGTGTGTGGCCGGTCCATTTGCGAAAGCTGCGATGGAAGCCCCGAGTTGCGTAACGGCGATTCGAGGAGGAACTGGCCGAGCGGCATCTTGGGTTTGAGGGGCTCCGACGGGCGAGGCGACTGTTCCTACAATGCGCGGACGGCGTGCATGATGACATCCTCGACAGAACCAAAATGGCCACCTTTCAGTTCTCGTGTGGCCCGAAAACTCGATCTATCTGAACC
>CANNLB010000078.1 GCA_947505565.1 Acidobacteriota bacterium
GGCGGAGTTAGTGAATCAACTCCCGGAACGAGAGTTAGCGAATTTGTTGTTCAACTTAGCCCAAGAAAGGAGGAGTTACGTCATAGCCAGAGCACTCGTAAGGAACCGACCAATATATTCATCGCTGCAGTTAGCGGAGATTGTATCCCGGTCGGTTCCACGTACGAGCCACAAGTTACACCCGGCTACTTTGACGTTCATGGCTCTTCGAATGGCTGTAAATCAGGAGTTAGACGAGATTACTGCGCTGATGGAAGCGCTGCCCGAACTGTTAAAGCCTGGTGCCCGAGCTGCCGTAATCGCTTTTCATTCGGGAGAAGCAAAGATCGTCAAAACGTATTTCCAACGCTTGCACAAGGAAGGGCGGGCGCAACTTTTAACTAAACATGCCGTTAAACCGACAGATCGAGAAGTCTTTGAAAACTCAGCCAGCCGCAGCGCTACGCTCCGCGTGCTGGAATTACTATAAAACAGTTAGTTGGGAATGCCGAGGTTGGAAGTAGAAAATGGCAAGTTTTGCAAATGTATTTAATCGAGTGCTGCCGCTGATTGCGGGCAGCGAACGAACCGATATGACGGAACGGATGACGCCTCGGTCCGAGCCGTGCGCTTTGCGCGCGATGCCGAACGAGGAAATCCATATTTTTATCAAGCGGATCGATAACAACCACGTAATCCGCACGGAAGACAAGCAGGCGACGGCGACTTGCTGGCGCACGATTGGGCTGGCTGGCCTGTCGGCGATAGTTGCGGTTGGGATGATCGTCCCGACGGCCTACGGGAAGCTGGCGGGCTACCAGATTGAGCGTTCGCGGGAAGAGCAGGCGCGGCTGAGAAAGCAACTCGCGCACTTTGAAGCGGTGGAAGCTCAGTTGTTAAGCCCGGCGACGCTGGCGCGGATTGCCGATGACCAGCAGTTCGTCGAAGCATCGTCGGAGACGATGGTCGTGTTGAACGTCGACCGGTCGACCGCTTTGGCGATGAATCAGGGTCCGAAGAAGTAGAAACAGTTTTTCCATACCGGGGGCGGCTGCCTTCCCTTCCAATTCTCCCGGCGCGAATTTCGGCTCGCGCAACGGCCGCCCTCGGATTCTTTCGATTTTTGTACTTGAATTTCCTCCCCCGAAGGAAAGGCCGCAAGGCCCTGGACGTAGGGCGAACGTGCTTACTGCACTAGTGAGTAAGGCCAACGACACGTTCGCCCGGTTTCCAGCGGAACTATCACGATGGACAGCAACATGGAAACGACGGCAGAACCGCAATCGCACAAGCGGCTAATTGTTGTTACTTGGTGTTCGCTCGTTTGGGGATTGATTATCTTCGGACGATTGGCGCAGCTCCAGGTTTTCGAGCATGAGGAGCTTTCAAAGCGCGCCCAGGCTCAACAGTTAAAGAAGACGAAAGTCGTCGCCCTACGGGGACAGATTCTGATGCGCGACGCGGGCAAGCTAGCCATGAGCGTGCCCGTTGACGCGATTAGCATCAACCCGATGCAGATTCCGGATGTTGATTTTGCGACCAGCATGCTGGCCTCGACGCTCGACTTACAGGTCGCCGACCTGGAAGCAAGCATTATGGGAGCGAGAACGGCACGGCGGGGCTACTTACGGATTAAGGATCATGCCACGATGGAGCAGGTTGACCGTCTGCGTTCCTACAAGCTCGACTACGTGACGGTGGAGGCGGTGGGCAAGCGCATGTACCCGAAGCAGACATTGGCGGCCAATGTCGTTGGCTCTTTGAACGGGGACGGACGGGGCGAGGGCGGCCTGGAACTTGGTTTCGAGGAAGACTTGGCGGGTCTCGACGGGCAAATGACGGTGCAGACCGATTCGCGGCGCCGGGGGTACAACCGGAGCTACGAAGGCGAGCCGACAGCGGGGCAGGACGTCACGCTGACGTTGGACGAAGGGATCCAGTTCGCCGCCGAAAAGGCGCTGCGCGAGGCCATGGAGCGGGAAAATATCCCGTTCGGCAGCTTGGTGGTGCTGCACGTAAAGACGGGCGAGATTCTGGCGATGGCGAGTTGGCCGACGTTCGATCCGAATGTGCGTTTTCAAGACAAGCGCGAATTCAGCGGCCGCGTGAATAATGCGCTGACGGTACCCTTTGAACCGGGATCGGTATGCAAGGTAGTGACCATTACGGCGGCGCTCGAAACGACAAATTTGCGACCCGAGACGCCGATTCTTTGCGGCGGGACGGTGATGCGGGTATTAGGCCGGGACATCCACGATGAACACGCCTATGGGGTGCTACCGATGGAACTGGTGCTCGCGAAATCTTCGAACCTCGGCTCCGTGAACATTGGCATACGGGTGGGCAAAGAGAATTTGTACCACTACATGAAGCTATTCGGGTTCGGGGATTCGCTGGGGATTGGACTGCCCGGGGAATCCGGGGGAGTGATGCGACCGGCGCGGCAGTGGAATCCGGATTCGATTGCTTCGATTTCGATCGGACATGAAATGATGACGACGACGCTGCAACTGGCCCAAGCTTGTTCGATCATCGCCAACAACGGCATGCTGATTAAGCCACGGTTACTTTTGCATCGGCAATCTCCGGGCGGCGCGATCGAAAAGGAGCCAGCGGCGGTGCCCGAGCGACGCATTAAGCCGGAGACGGCGATCGCGATGCGCCGGATGATGGAAATGGTTGTGCTGGAAGGAACGGGGAAGGCCGCCAAGCTGAAGGGTTATACATCGGGCGGAAAAACCGGTACGGGTAAGATTTTCGACGTCGGCAAGGGATATCAGAGACTGTACAACTCAACCTTCATGGGCTTTGCCCCCGTGGCCAACCCGGAGATCGTGGTGGTCGTGACCCTGAATCGAACGGCGAAGAAAGCTGGTGGAGTCGCCGGTCCGGTGTTTCGCGATGTGGCCCAGAATGCTCTGCGCATTCTGGGCGTGCCGAAGGACATCCCAGAGACGGAGGCCGTGAGCCCGGTATCGGCGCGGAATTCGAACCGGACCGAGGCCGACGACGAGGAGGAGCAAGAAAAAGAGTTGGAGCGGCAGTTCAACGTCGCCCAACTGGACTCGAGTGTGGTCGCCGGACCGAAAGTACCCGATTTCAAGGGCATGACCTTACGAGCGGTTTTGCAGAAATCGGCAGCCGAGGGACTGCGGGTGGACGTGGTTGGGTCTGGAGTAGCGAAGCGGCAACACCCCCCGGCAGGATCGATGTTGGATCAGGAGCGCCGCATTCGCGTGGTGTTTTCGAGGTGACGATCTCAATCGGAGACGTCCTGGCCGCCAGTGGCATTCTTTCGACGAGTGATGCGACGGTGCTGGAGCAGACCTGCGCGGGACTGGCGTATGACTCGCGACAGGTTCGGAACGGCTATTTGTTTTTTGCGTTTATCGGCGCGGTGATGGACGGACGAAAATTCGCAGCCTCGGCGATGAGCAACGGTGCAGTCGCGGTGGTGAGCGAAGCCGCGCGACCGGACGACTTGACGATGCCGTGGATTCAGGTAAGGCATGGTCGACAAGGGTTGGCGGCGGCGGCGAAGCGCTTCTTCCATGCGCCGGACGAACGTCTCGGGCTGACCGGAATTACGGGGACGAACGGAAAAACGACCTGTACGTATCTTGTAGACGCGGTGCTGCGTGCGGCTGGGCACACGACCGCACGGGTCGGCACGATTGGTTGCGAAGTAGCTGGGGTAGCCGAGGCGGTGGCGAACACAACGCCGGAGTCGTTGGAGTTGATGCAGGTTTTTGTCCGCACCTTGGCCGCGGGCGGTCAATACGCCACGATGGAGGTTTCTTCGCATGCCTTGGCGCAGGGCCGAGCGGCAGGCTTTCGCTTCCACACGACAGTTTTCACAAATCTGACGCAGGATCACCTGGACTTCCATGGATCGATGGACGAGTACTTCGCGGCCAAGCGCAAACTGTTCGAAGGGGAGTTTACGCCGGCGTTTGCCGTGATCAACGCGGATGATGTGTACGGGCAGCAAATCACCCCGGGTCCGGCCACGACAACCCTGCGCTACGGTTTGAGCGCCGACGCCGACTTGCGAGCCGAGGCGATCGAGAGCACGTTTTCGGGGCTAAGCTTTCTAGCTTGCTACGGCGGACAGAAACATGAGGTGAGGGCGGCCATGGTTGGCGAGATCAACGTCTACAACATCCTGGCCGCCCTGGGAACCGGGCTGAGTTATGGTCTGGACTGGGAGACGATGCTGGCGGGAATTGCGTCCTGCCCCGGCGTGCCGGGCCGTTTTGAGCGAATCGACGTTGGCCAGCCGTTTCTGGTCATTGTCGACTACGCTCATACCGACGACGCCTTGCGGAATACGCTGCGGGTGGCGCGCCAGTTACTGAATGGTGGTCAGTTAATTACGTTGTTCGGCTGCGGGGGGGATCGCGACCGAACGAAACGCCCGCGCATGGGCATGGCGGCGGGAGAGCTGAGCGACTACGTCGTATTGACAAGCGACAACCCTCGTTCCGAGGAGCCGCTATCGATTCTGAATGACGTGTTGGTAGGCCTGCGACGGTTCGATGCGCCGCACGCGGTAGAGCCGGATCGGGCGATCGGGATTGCGTTGGCGCTAGGCCGGGCGCGGGCGGGCGATATCGTGATTCTGGCGGGCAAAGGCCATGAGACTTACCAGGTTCTGCAGGATCGAACTATCGATTTTGACGACCGTGTGGTGGCGCTGCAGGCATTAGCCAAGTTAGGCTTCGGGATGTCGGCATGCGCATGACCTTTGCCGAAATCGTGGCGGCGACCGGAAGTGACTCAGAGGCTCCGGCGGGGAGCGTGTGCGACTGGAGTATCGACTCGCGGGCGCGACGCGAGGAGGCGATCTACATTGCGCTGCCGGGCGAAGTTTATGACGGCCACCAATTCGTCGAGGCGGCGGCCGACAATGGTGCCGTGGCAGTGTTGGTCGAACGAGACGTCGCGGGATTGGCAATTCCGTGTTTTCGAGCTCGGAACACGCTGGTGGCGTTGCAGGAGTTGGCTCGGCGGGCACGATTGCGGTTGCCGGGCACGGTGGTGGGCGTGACCGGAAGCGCGGGGAAGACGACGACGAAGGAGACGATTGCGACGCTGCTGAGCGGCTCATTGCGGGTCGGCAAGAACGAAGGCAATCTAAACAACCACATCGGCTTGCCGCTCTCGATTTTGCGGCAGAGCACGGCGGAGCAGGTTTACGTTTTCGAGATGGGGATGAATCACCAGGGCGAGATTCGATTTCTGGCTTCGATGGCGCGGCCGCAGATTGCGGTGGTGACCAACGTGGGCACGGCGCATATCGAGAACCTGGGCTCACGCGAGGCGATTGCGTTGGCCAAGAGGGAGTTGGTGGAGAGCCTTTCGGCGGATGGGATCGCGGTGGTGAACGCCGATGATGCGCGGGTGGCGCGGTTCGGTGAGATTCATCCCGGGCAGACGGTTTCCTATGGCCTGGACCGAGAGGCTGATTTCCGGGTGGAGAACCTGACGATGTCCGAAGCCGGTGCGCGTTTTCAAATCGGCAAGACGATTTTCGAAACACTGGTGGCGGGAAAACACGCCGTACTGAACGTAGCCGCTGCGGTGGCGGTCGGCAGCCTGATGGGCGTGAGGCCGGCCGAGTTGGCCGAACGGGCGCGGCTGCTCGAACCCGGAAAGATGCGTGGGGAACGCCAGGAACATGAGGGAGTGACGATTCTGAACGATTGCTACAACAGCAACCCCGACGCGGCGAAGGCGATGTTGGCCTACGCCGCGCTTTTACCGGCGCGGCGACGTATTGCTGTGCTGGGAGAGATGCTGGAACTCGGCGAGTGGTCGGCGGCGTTGCATCGGGAAGTGGGCGAACGGGCGGCCGAACTCCGGATCGATCTCGTGGTTGGGGTGAAAGGTGATGCGTCGCATTTGACCGACGGGGCGAAGGACGCAGGGGTCGAAGCACTCTTCTTCACGACTCCGGAACAGGCTGGCGAAGCGCTGCTCGGCCTGACAAAGCCGGGTGATTTACTGCTATTCAAAGGCTCCCGCGGCACGCGGATGGAACTCGCACTCGAAAGGTATAAGGCCGACTGATGCTTTACTGGTTACTCTACGAACAAATTTCTCCGGTCTTTGGACCTGCGCGTCTTTTTGGGTACGTGACGTTTCGCACGGCGTTTGCGAGCCTGACCGCACTTTTTCTTTCGCTGTTCCTGGGCCCGTGGTTGATCCGGAGGCTGCGTGAGTTTAAATTTGGACAGCAAATCCGGGCCGAAGTGACGGCCCACCAAAAGAAGGCCGGGACGCCGACGATGGGTGGGTTGCTGATCATCATCTCGATCGTAATACCGACGCTGCTTTGGACTAATCTTCAAAACCCTTATGTCTGGATTGCGTTGTTCGGCCTCGTGAGCTTTGGCACGATCGGCTTTTTCGACGATTACGCGAAAGTGAAGAAGATGCAAAACTTGGGCTTCACGGCGCGCAAGAAATTTTTCTGGCAGGTGATGGCAAGCTGCGTGATCGGGGTGATGCTTCTGATTCTTCATGCGCGCGGCGGCTACGACCCCGCCATGAATGTGCCATTTTTCAAGACGTTCAAGCCGAGCTTACTCATGACCTCGTTTCTAGGCAACCCTTGGACCTATCCGCTCGCGTTCGGGTTCTTCTTCCTTTTTCTGATTATCGTGCTCGCTGGCTCGTCGAACGCTGTGAATCTGACGGACGGTCTGGATGGCTTAGCGATCGGCTTGATGATCATCGCGGCGGGTGCGATGACGATGTTGACCTACATGAGCGGACACCGTACGTTCGCCGAGTACTTAGACCTGAACCGGTTGCCCGGTGCGAGCGAACTGACCGTCTTCTGCGGAGCCATGACCGGCGCGTCGCTTGGTTTCCTTTGGTTCAACGCTCATCCGGCCGAAGTATTCATGGGCGACGTGGGTTCGCTGGCCTTAGGCGGCGCTTTGGGAACGGTTGCGGTCCTGATCAAACAAGAGCTGCTCCTCATCTTTATTGGCGGCGTCTACATCATCGAGCTGATGAGTGTGGTTTTGCAGGTGGGGAGTTATAAACTGCGAAAGAAACGAATCTTTAAGATGGCGCCGTTGCACCACCATTTTGAGATTGTTGGCTGGACCGAGACAAAGATCATTACCCGGTTTTGGATTCTTGGATTGATTATGGCGCTGTGTGCGCTAACCACTTTGAAGTTGCGGTAACGGAGACGGTTGTGGAACTGGTTGGCAAGCAAATTCTCGTCGTCGGTCTGGGCAAAAGTGGCTTGGCGGCGGCGCGTCTCGCGCAGCGGATGGGGGCGCAGGTGACGGTGTGCGATGAGAAACCGTTGGCCGAAACGCGCTTCGCTGCCGAGGTAGCGGAGTTAGGCGTGAGCTATGTGCCCCAAGGAGAAGCGGTCGGGGCCAACTTCGACCTAGTGATTCAATCGCCGGGTGTACCGCTTGAAGCGAAGGTTTTTGCCGGTGCCAACGTGACGGGGGAGTTGGAGTTCGCGGCGCCGCTGCTGCACGGCCGAACAATTGGGATTACCGGTTCAAACGGCAAGACAACGACGACGGCTTTGATCGGCCATATCCTGAAGCACGCTCAGGTGCCGACGCTGGTGGGGGGCAACATCGGGACGCCACCGACGGCAATGGTTGCTGATTCGCGAGTGGGGCAGTGGAACGTGCTGGAACTATCGAGCTTTCAACTGGAGACGATTCAGAGTTTCCGCGCCGATATCGGGTTGATTTTGAATCTTACGCCGGATCACCTGGATCGGCACCACACGATGGAACGTTACGTCGACGCAAAAGCCCGCCTGATCGAGTTACAGACGCCGGCGAACGTGGCGGTTTTGAACGCCGGCGATCCTTTAACCGCGGGCTTGGCCAAACGGACCCGGGCCCAGGTCGTCTACTTCAATGCCAGGGAGCCGGGTCCGTGGATGGTCGCCGAGAAGGATGGGGTAATCTCGATTGATGAACAGGCACTGCTTCCGGTGGAGGCGATCCCGCTGCGGGGTCAGCACAACGTGGAGAATGTAATGGCGGCGGCAGCGGCGACGTGGCTGGCCAACGTGGCACTTAGCGATATTGAAGCCGCTATCCGC
>CANNLB010000079.1 GCA_947505565.1 Acidobacteriota bacterium
CGGCGAGGGGGATGGTCGCGCCGCCGCCGATGGAAAACTCCAGCGTTTCGGCCGAGGCGGTGAAGGCGCCGCCGGAGCCGGTGACGGCGGGGTAGTCGAAGGAGCCGGAGGCGCCGTTCAGGCTGCGGAAGCTGCCGAGGCCGAGGCGGTTGTTGAGATCGCCGGAGCTTTGGACTTCGAAACGTTCGCCGCGGGCGTTACCGAAGACGAGCGCCGATCCCGGAGTGGGGGTGGAGAGGGTGATTCCCGCGGCCTGCAACGAACCGTTCGCGGCAACGGCGGAGGAGAGACTGGCCAGAGCCTGGTCGATGGTGGTTCCGGCGGCGACGGTCAAGCCGATATCGACGGGTGCGGCGAGGCCGGCGCCTTGAAAACGGACGCTGACGGTGCCGGCACCTGAGGCGCCAAACGTCGTGGTGGTGGCGGCGGTCGCCGAGCCCCCGGTGACCGTGTTGGTGAGCGAGACTCCGGTGGGATTCGTCGGGGCGGTGACGTTACCGAGCAAGGCGTTGGCGGTACGGTCCCCGGCTTCCACTTGGAAGGCGGAGTTGGCCGAGGTGAAGGCCAGGGAGCGCTTGCCGTCCGGGGCGGTGATGACCGATGCCCGGACGTTGGCATTTTGGAAGGCGGTGGCGGCGGGGCTGACGACTTGGCCGGCACTGGTCAAAGCGTTGTTAATCGCGCCGACCAAATTATCGATGTTCGTGACGCCGGAGAGATTGACGGAGACTTTGACTCGCTGGGCGTCGCCGAAGCCGGGCCCGCGGAAGTAGAGATCGGTGAAGCCGGCGGCGCCGAGGGAGGCGATATTGGTGGGGTCGTTAATGATGGTCGAGACGCTCGTCGATCCTGAGCCGGTGCCGATGTCGATTCCGGCAAGCCCCTGCGCCTGGGAGCCCTTCAGTCCGAGGCTTTTGGCGTCGACGGTGGAGTTTGACAGGTCGACGTTGGAGGCACCGTTTTGAATGGCGTTGATGCCATTTGAACTTTTGCCACCGCCAATAAAGACCGACAGGGATCGGGCGAACTCGCCACCGGTATTCAGCCCGATCGATTGGGCTTGGCGATCGATTTCCGCGATGACGCTGGTGAATTCGGTATTGAGTACGGCGCGGCTGCCCGTAAAGGTTCCGGACGCTGATTGCGTAGCGAGGGTTCGCGCACGGTCGAGGAGCTTACTGATGTTGTTGATGCCGCCGTCGATGGTTTGGAGGGTACTGAGCCCGTCGTTGGCGTTGCGGATACCTTGTTGCAGGACCGCCTGGTCGCTGCGGAAGCTGTTGGCGATCGACAGCCCGGCCGCGTCGTCGCCGCTTGACAAGATACGCAGGCCGGACGTGACGCGTCCAATGGCCTTAGCCTGATCCTCACTGGTAGTGCGTAGATATTCCCGCGACTGCAGCGAAGCGATGTTCGTATTGATGCGAAAAGACATGTTTCACTCCTTGAAACAGCTCTGGCGAGGGCCAGAGGATGGGGGATGCGGGAATCCGTTCCCGAGGCCGCAGTCCGGCGCCGTTGGCGTCAGCCCACGTCTACTTGATTGATCGATGGTTAGGGGATGGCCGAGAGCGCTTTAGGAGTGGCGCTTCGGATCAACGGGGAGCGGTTCAGGGGATACGACTGCGGAGGTGAGAGGCTCCGGCGGGTCACTGGCGCTTTCGCTGGCTCGATACTGCTCGGCCAGCGTATTTAGTTTGTCGTCGACGGCTGGTGAGCCGGAGGCGACGCGATTTTGTTCCCGCGTAACGAGGGTTTCTTTGCGCAGAACCGAGATGCTTTTCGGGGCGCGGATGCCGAGCTTGACTTGGGTCGGCGAGGTCTCGAGGATCTCTATTTCTACTTCATCGCCAACGGTGATCGACTCGCCTCGTCTTCGCCGGATGATTAGCACTCAGAGTCTCCTGATGCTGCTCTGGCTGCCATTCCGGAGGCATTTTCCTGGCGGGAGCCGCGGAGCGGGTGAACGGCCGAGTAACGGCTATCTTCCCGAATGGCCTGGACGCCGCGCATCGTCTCGCGGGAGAGGACGACCGGACCCAGTAGGTTCGCTGTCGGAGCCGCGTCTTGCGGCATGCAGACAATTGCCAGACAGGCGAGACTTTCTTGTATCTCGGCCACTCCTAACACCCGCAGGTCGTCTCGAGCCAGATCGAGTTCATACCCTGGCTCGACAGACTTGGCGGGCAGGGTGATGAAGCAGATGCCGGGGTCGTCGGCGCACTGCAGAAAGGTGATCGGATTGAGCCCCGGTCGCTCGATGCAAACGAACCGATGCGCCTGTTCGAATCCGGGTATCCCTTCCGGGAAATCAAAGATCGCATCGTCGCTGAACTGGAGGGAGCCAAATTGCTGAGTTTCTATCGTCGCCATAGTCTTTCGAGGGGGCAACACCACGGCGTTGTCGCTGTGCGACTGGCCGTTTTCTGTGCCCTGCCTGTCTATCGTCGGGGCGGTCGGCAGACTTCAGGAAGATGTGAAGAAAAAGCGAAGTGGTCGGGGTAAGATTATGCCGGAGCTGATCGGGTTTGTCCCAGGGAAATTAGTGCGGGGCTAGTTCCTGGCGGAAGAGGAGCGCTCGATCTGCTTCCGCGTTATAGCGATTGAGTTCGGTTTGGCGTTCGGTTGCATCCCAGCCGAGGACATTCGCCATAATGTCAGCGATTTGCGGGGCTTGGCGACGGCCTTGATCGTCGGCAAAGGCGGAGGGTTGGCGACGGAGGAGGAAGTCGGCCAGATGCCAGCAGTGTTCCTGGGTGATGGCTCGCTGGACGGTGTGATCGAGGTCGAGAGTCTCGTGGTGGAGGGCTCCGGGGAGTAACTCTTTGTCGGTACGGCCGGGAGTTCGGTTTCCGAGTTTGGCGCAGGCGGCGTCGACGGCTTCTTCGGCGATGGCTCGGTAGCCGGTGATTTTCCCGCCGAGGACAGAGATGAGACCGGGTTGTGTTTCCTCTATCTTGTGCATGCGGGAGACCGAAGAGGCGGAGCCGTCCTGGCGGACCAGCGCTCGGACGCCGGCGTTGGAAGAGAAGATAGCGAGCTTACGGACGTCGGGGAAGAAGGGCTCGACGGAGCGGAGGAGGTACTCGACGTCATCGCCGTCGGCGCGGACGGTGCTGGGGTCGGCGTTGAAGTCGGTGTCGGTGGTGCCGATCCAGCATTGACCGAGGAGGGGGATGACGAAGAAGAGGCGTCCGTCGATGGGGGAGAACAGGACGCTGGCTTTGCGGTTCATCGGCTCACAGGTGATGTGAATGCCTTTGGTGGTGCGGAGGCGGGGTTTGGGGGGGCCGTGGGTTCGATTCGAAACGCGGTCGCACCAGGCGCCGGTGGCGTTCAAGAAGACTTTGGCTTTGAGCTCGCCGGTTTCGCCGGTTTCGGTGGATTTGATTTGGAGGGCGACGACGCGATCGCCTTCGCGGCGGGCGTCGACGACCTCAGTGTAGGAGGCGACGGCGGCTCCGTGGCTTTCGGCGTCGAGGATATTTTCGAGGCAGAGGCGTTCGGGCATGGAGACTTGGGCATCGAAGTAGGCGGCGGCGCCTTGGAGGCCGTCGGGCCGGAGGGTGGGTTCTTCGGAGAGGGTTTCCGCGGCGCTCAGCATGCGGTGGTTGGGGAGCGACTTGTCGTAGCTGAGGAGATCGTAGAGGGCCATGCCGACGCGCATTTTAAGGCGAAACCAGAGCGATGCGCCGTAGAAGGGGATCAGGAATTCGAGGGGTTTGACGAGGTGGGGGGCGATGCGGAGGAGGATTTCGCGTTCGCGGAGGTCCATGCGGACGAGGCCGAAATCGTACATTTCGAGGTAGCGGAGGCCGCCGTGAATGAGTCGGGTGGAGCCGGAGGTGGTGCCGCTGCCGAAGTCGGCTTTTTCGACTAAGGCGACGGAGAGGCCGCGGAGGGCGGCGTCGCGAGCGATGCCGGCACCGATGATGCCTCCACCGATGACCGCGACGTCAAAGGTCTGGTCTGTCAGTTTCCTGATGCCTTGCATATCTGCTTAATTATCGCTCTAACTCGTCGTAGACTTCGCGTTTGGCGAGGCCGCGTTCTTTGGCCACCTGCTTGATGGCGTCCATGCGATCGACGCCGTTGCTGATGAGGCGGCGGACGGCTTCCTTGATGGGGACGACGAGACCGGTAGCGGCCTTTTCGCGGGAGACGAGGAGGGTGATTTCTCCTTTCTGCACGGCTCGTTGGGCCAGGGTGGTTTTGACTTCGGAGACGCGACCGCGGAGGAATTCTTCGTGCAGTTTCGTGAGTTCGCGGGCGACGACGATGGAGCGATCTCCGAGGACGGCTTCGATGTCGTCGAGGGATTCGAGGATGCGGTGGGGGGCTTCGTAGAAGACGAGCGTGGCATCGACGGCTCCCCAGAGTTCGAGAGCCTTGCGCCGTTGCCCTTGTTTGGGGGGGAGGAAGCCGGCGTAGCAGAAGGCGTCGGTGGCGAGGCCGGAGCCGGCTAGGGCGGTGAGGACGGCGGAGGCGCCGGGGATTGGGATGACGGTGATGTCGGCTTCGAGGGCGGCTTGGACGACGCGGTAGCCGGGGTCGGAGATCAGCGGAGTGCCGGCGTCGCTGACGACGGCGACGGATTGTCCGCCGAGAATTCGTTCGACCAACTGGTTGGCGCGAGAGGTTTCGTTGTGCTCGTGATAGCTGACCGAGGGTGTTGTGATCTCGAAATGGTCCAATAGACGTTGGGTATGGCGGGTATCCTCACAGGCGATGACGTCGACTTCGCGCAACAGCCGAATGCCGCGGATAGTCATATCTTCCAGGTTGCCGATCGGCGTTGCAATCAAATACAAGACTCCAGACACTTCCCTGACTATACTTGAAGAGACCAGTGAGGAGCTGACACACTTGAACGCTGGATTGGATACCGTCCCTATAGTCCCCTGCTACTCCTGGCAACCGCCGGAAAAACCGATTGCGATCCAGTTGCAGTTCGATGTTGTTGATCGAATGATTCTGGAGGTGATGAAGGGATTCGGCGCGGTGCCGCGTCGTGGGGCGGAGGTGGGCGGATTTTTGTTGGGTACGCGCGGCCAGATGGGCGACCAGTTGGTGGTGGAGGTTCGTGATTTTGCGCCGGTGGCTTGTGAGCACGCGCAGGGTCCGTCGTTCTTGCTGTCGGCCAACGACTTGGTGAACTGGAGTGAGACGATCCGGCGGTTGCAGGCGGGTACGACGCAGATTGTGGGCTATTATCGAAGCCACACGCGGGACGGTTTGCAATTGGCGGCGGAAGACCTTTCGTTGCTGGACGAGTATTTTCCAGAGCGGGATATGGTGTCGTTGATTGTGAAGCCCTACGCGACGCGGGCGAGTTTGGCGGGGTTTTTCTTTTTTGAAAGCGGGTCGATCCACAGCGAATCGTCGTATTTGGAATTTCCGTTTCGACGGAAGGATTTAGGAGGCGGGGTTTCGAGCGTTGACCGGCAGGCGGCGGCGGCGCGGTTTGGCCAGAATCGGGCGCCGATGGACGGGGTATCGGAGCCGAGTGCACGACCTGTTGCGGAGTCTCGGGTAGTTCCGGTTCCTGGGCCGCTGCCGCCGATTGAGGCGAGCGTTGCCATGGCAGCGCCGGTGCTGCCGCCGAAAGGTAAGGGGATACGGAGTGGGTGGGTTTGGATTCCCCTGTCGTTTATTTTCATGTTGCTGGGGGTGATTTTGGGGTTCCAGATTGCGATCAGCATGCGGCCGCGGACGCCGGCGAATCCCTATCTGGAGGCTTGGAATCTGGCGTTGGGGGTGCAGCGGTTGGAGGATCGGTTGGTGGTGAGTTGGGATCGGACGGCTCCGGCGGTGCGGAATTCGAACCGGGGTGTGATGACGATTTTGGCAGGCGATGACAGCCGCCGGATTGAGCTCAGCTTCAACGACTTACAGGCCGGGCAGTTGATCTACCGGAGTTCGCCCTCGACGGTGATTTTTCGGTTGGAAGTGTTTCCGAAAGACCGGACGAGCGTGGCCGAGACGCTGGAGTATCGTCAGCCGCGGTAGGCGCGGAAGAGGAGCACAGCGTTGAGTCCTCCAAAGGCGAAGGAGTTTGAGAGGGCGTACTCGGCGTTACAGGCTTCGGGAGCAAGGATGAGGGGTAGGTCGCAATCGGGGTCGAGGCCCAGATAGTTGGCGATGGGCGGCGCTTCGCGGCGGCCGAGGGTAAGGGTGGCGGCGACGGCTTCGAGGGCTCCGGCGGCGCCGAGGGTGTGACCGTGGAGGGATTTGGTGGAGGTTACCCTGGCGTGTTGGGCTTGGGGGCCGAGGACGCGGCGGATGGCGGCGGTTTCCACGGGATCGTTGGCGGGGGTGCCGGTGCCGTGGGCATTGATGTGGCCGATGGCGGCCGCGTGGATGCGACCGTCTTCGAGGGCTCGTCGGATGGCGAGGGAGGGCCCTTCGACGCTGGGTTGGGTGACGTGGTGGGCGTCAGCGCTCATGCCGAAGCCGGCGATCTCCCCGAGGATGACGGCACCGCGGGCTTTGGCTCGTTCTTCGGATTCCAGGACGAGCATGGCGGCGCCTTCGCCCAGGACGAGGCCTTTGCGATCCTTGGAAAACGGTCGGCAGGTGTCGGGACTGACGACGCGGAGGGCCTCCCAGGCTTTCATTGACCCAGTGGTAAAGGGCGCTTCGCATCCGCCGGTAACGGCGAGATCGCAGATGCCGGAGCGGACGAGCCAGAATGCTTGGCCGATGGCATGGTTGGCGGAGGAGCAGGCGGTGGAGACGGTATAGGAGGGTCCCTGGAGGCCGAACTCCATGGCGATCCAACTGGTCCCGGCGTTGGCCATGAGACGGGGGATGGTCATGGGATGGACGCGGGCGCGCTTGCCGGGGTTGGCGTAGATTTCGCGGAAGCCTTCGTCCTCGCTGGTTTTTCCGCCGTAGCAGGAACCGGTGACGACGGCGGTTCGTTCGCGTTCGGCGTCGGACCATTGGGGATTAGCCTGTCGGACGGCCTCGCGGGCGGCGACGACGGCGAGTTGGGCGAAGCGGTCGAGGGGGATGAGTTTCTTGTCGTCGAAGTGTTCGGTGGGAGCGAACCGCTGGATTTCAGCGCCGTTTTGGAAACGGACGTCGCTCATGTCGAGGTTTCGAATGGGACCGATGGAGGATTCGCCGAGGCGGGCTTTGGCCCAGAACGATTCGACATCGGGGCCGAGCGGGGAGATGCAGCCGAGTCCGGTGATGACTACGCGGCGTTGGCTCACGCGGCTTTCTGGGCCACGAGTTTCTCGACGCCTTCGGCGAGTTCTTTGATGCCGCGGACTTCGCGCGCGGCTTCGTCGGGAATGTTGATATCAAATTCCGTTTCGAGGTGGAAGAGCAGTTGGATCCCGTCGAGGGAGTCGATGGCGAGCTCTTCGAAGGTCGACTCGACCGTAATCTTCTCGATGGGAAGCTTCTGGGCTTCGGCAACTACTTTGATGACCCTTTGCAGGATGTCGTCCGACATGCTTTCCAGCATCGCAAAGTTCGGGGCGCAGCGCACTATACCAACTGGCTGAGGGGAAGAATCGCCCAGCCGTTAGCGCGGAGTTGGAGCAGGATTTGGGCGACGGCGTGGACGGTCGGGTCGATGTTTGGATTCGCGGCGGTGCCTCGGCCGTCGTGTAGGCAGATGATCGTTCCGTTCTCGGTGGCGCGGTGGACGCGGTAGGCGATTTCGCCGGCGGGGAGTTTCCAGTCTCTGCCGAGACAGGTCCACATGGCGCCTTGGAGGCCGAATTCGGCTTGGACTTGGCCGAGGCCCCACCAGCGAACGCCGAAGGGTGCGCGGAACCATTGGGGCGGGGTTCCGTGAACGTCGGTCAGCAGTTGCTGGGAGCGGCCGATTTCGTCGCGCATGGTGGCTTTGGGGGTGAAATCGAGGCGGCGGTGGGACCACGTGTGATTACCGATTTCGTGGCCGGCGAGGGAGACGGCTCGGGCGAGACCGGGGTGGCGTTCGACGTTCTGGCCGCATTGAAAGAACGTCGCGGTGGCATCGGCTTCGGCGAGGAGTTTCAGGATGGCGGCGGTACCGGGGGAGGGGCCATCGTCGAAGGTGAGG
>CANNLB010000080.1 GCA_947505565.1 Acidobacteriota bacterium
CCGGGCAGCAATGGAGGAAGATTTGGGGGGGATCCGAGGAGGTCGGCTCCTCGGACGACGTCGGTGACGCTTTGGGCGGCATCATCGACAACGACGGCGAGTTGATAAGCGTATAACCCATCGGCCTGTAGGGCGACGAAATCGTCGATGTCCTGTGGCGCGCGGATTTTGACGGTGGGGGCCGGGGGGCCGGGGGGCGGTCCGGCAGCGGCAGTCGTCCTGTCGGCTACACACGCACAGAGATAGGTCCAGGCGCCCAGGGCTTTGAGGGTCGCTTGATAGGGTTCATTGCGGGTGGATTGGTAGAGCACGGGCCGATCCCAGGCGAAGCCGTAAGCTTGCAGCGCTCGTAGAATCTCGTCGGCGAATTCGGTGCAGCAACGGGGCGGCACGCCATTCGGAAGAGCCACTCTCCGCCGCAGGAGCGGGCCTCCCGATAAGTGGCAGTGGCAGCCCAAAGGCCCCCGCCGTTGACGGGGCGAATCGTCTCCAGTATCCCAACTCGTCACTTTACCTATTGTTCTCGCTATCCTTTATTCTGTTTATTGGCGTTCTTTGCGTTCGAATTTATCCCCGTCGAGACGGTCACCCCCTGGGGCCCTCCCAATGCTCCCGAGTTCCACTGGTACGCTTTGACGGATGGGCGCTTCTGGATCGATGCCGACGGTAAGCTGCCGCTAGGCGACGGAGTTGCTTTCTATGTCGCCCAGATTTGGGAGTCGCTTTTGGACGTGAATCGGCAAGAGGCTTCGGCGCTAAATTTACGTTTTTTGGAAGCGGCCCCGGAAGTAACTTTCAGTTGGGTCGGGGATACCGTTTGCATGGCTTGGGGCGGCGATTCCTGCGAAATCCCGCAGGAGCGATGGCGGCTGGAGATTCGGGATTTTCACGAGCGCTTCTTCGCGGCGATGGCCGAACGAGCGTCCTTGGGCGGGCCCAATTTTGCGCTCGATCATGCGACGCGTTACTTATGGTTGGAGTAAGTAGTCCCGAATGACTCGTTCGTTCATTTCGTCAAAGAACCGGTAGTAATACTGGGGGCCGTTTCGTTTGACGATGTTTCCGTTCCAATCGGTCGGCTGCACCCAGCGGACGGTTCGTCCCTTGGCTAGGTCTTCGAGGTCCCAACTTAAGAGGAAGCCCGGGATTACGGCGTCATGGAGGAATTTGTGGACCGGGGTATCAAGGGCGCTGGCTAGGCTATAGGGCGCCCGTTCCAACCACAACTTGCCCAGTCGAGGCTCGGCGGCGCTGGCGAGGAGGAGCCATACTGCGGCGGTTCCATCGGCGACGCCCCGGATGGGGCCAGGGGCGACGTCGGGGCGGGCGGCGAGAATCTTAACGGCCGCGGCGATGTCCTGGCCCCGCATACCGGCCAAATTGCGGCCGATCATCCAGCTGCGCGTGGCCGCCATCCAGTCACCGTATTCGGCGTACTCCCGAGGTGCTGGCAGCCCGCGGGGTACAATCGCGATCACGACGGCGCCGGCTGCGGCGATCTCTCTAGCCCGTTCTGAGAGCTTCGGCCCGGATTCGACATGAACCACACCGGGCAACGGAGTCGTTCCGGCGGGGCGGAGGAGATGCCCGGTGACGACGACCCCGGGTTCTGGTTCAAACGTGAACGTCTCTTCAGTACCTTTGATCGGTGGCGCGGTCGGCACTGGGCGGACGAGTTTTTGGACTTCGGCGGCCAGGTCGCCTCTGTGCTGACCTTCCTGCCGACGGGCGCGCAGGATCTCGACGAGATCCCGGCTCTTCAGATCGGTAGCAACTTGGCCGGTGGGGGTTACGATCAGGTCTTCATTCGAGAACATCTTGATCTTCGGATCTTCTTGCGGAGCGGGTTGGCTTGGGTTAAGCCACTGGTGGAACCAGCTATAGACGGCCTCGCGCACTTCGATCGGCGTGCCGTGACCGCCGGGTCCGAGCACCCACTTCACGTTTGATTCGGCGTCGAACAGTTTGTAGAAGCTGCGGCCGCCTTCGTAGACGATCTTGGCGCCCGCGGGGGTGAAAAAATCTTCCTGGGTGGACCCGATCAGCCAGGGCTTCGGGGCGAACTGGTGGACGTAGTCGGTCTGGTCGAGGCCTTCGCTGAGGAAATTCGGCAGGCTCTGTTCGGAGTCCCCGATCGAGCCGCCGAAGAGGACCTCAAACGAATTCATGTAACAGAGAGGGGCGGCGACTTTGATGCGGGAGTCGAGGGCGGAGATATAGGTGGTTTGGGTGCCGCCGCCGGAACAGCCGGTGGCACCGATGCGTTCGGGGTCGACGGCTGGATGGCTCGCCAGGAAGTCGATGGCGCGTTTGGCGTCCCAGATGAAGTAGCGCGCTAGCGTCTCGCCCACCAAAATTGCCTGCGTACCGGCGAGCCAATGTTCGGGGACGCCTCCGGGGACGAGGGCGCGATTCAGTCTCGGGTCGAAGGCTTGGCTTCGCTCGCCTTGGCCCATGGGGTCGAAGGCCAGGACGACGAGGCCCTGGGCGGCGAGGTTGGCGGCGATGCGCTGAGCGGCGGGTTTGCCCTCGTTCCAATGGCCGAGGGAGAAGAGCACGGCCGGATGTTTGCCGGGGGACTTCGGCAGGTACAGATTTGCGGTGATCCAGTACCCGGGTAGACTTTCGAAGGCCACCATCTCGATTGCGTGGGTGGGCGCGTCCAGTTTACTGAACGTCTTTGGGTTGAGCGGACCGTTGTAAGTGGGCAAGCCTCCGATGACCCGGAGCAGCTTTTCGCGCATCAGTTTTTGGCGCGCGATACCTTCAGCCTTGGTCTGCAAGGGCGCCAAGGCGGCGCGGCGGTCGCGGAGCAACTGCTGCGCTTGGCTGTTCAGCCACGTATTAAAGTCCTGCGCGGAGAGAGCCGCGGCTAATCCGAAAAGCGCTAGGAGACGGTACACCTCCAAATTGTACTTGGTTAGGAGGACTTAGTTGCGGCGGATAGCTTTTCTTGCAGGATGTTAGGGATTTCGAAGAGAGCGCGGTTTTCAATCGCTTGGACGTTTTTGCGCAGCGTCGCGAACCGTTTGGGTTCGAGCATTCGTTCGAGGGCCGGAACGACGTTGGCGAAGCTGTCGAGCGCTTCGCCCAGTTCGTGTTCGGCCACCCAGGTGGCGTTGAACCGTTCTTGGGGCAGCGTCCACGCATTGTTTTCGACGACGACCGGAAGCCCCATTTTGATGGCTTCGCTCACGCTGCCGGGGCCAGGCTTGCCGACGAAGAAATCGGCGAGTTGCATGAACTTCGGGACCTCTTTTGTGAAGCCTTCGACGTGCTTGCCGATGCGTCCAGAGCGCTGGCGAAGCTCCTCGGCGAGCCGGACGTTTTTCCCGCAAAGGAGGAGGAGTTGGACGCGCAGAGAGGAGGCGCCGATGCGGTCGTAGAGATGGAGCATCTTCTGCGAGCCTTCCCCGCCGAACAGGACCAATCCGGTGGGCACTCCGGGCTGCAGGCCGAGCTTGACGAGGGCGGCGTCTCGATCGATCGGCGGGGCGTCGTAGAAGCTGGGGTTCAAAATCATGCCGGAGACCCGATGCACCGATGATCCTGGCGCGGCGGTGGCACGGGCCTGTTCGGCTGCTCTGGCGGTACCGCAGATGAAGCTTTGCAACTGGTCTTCGATCCAGAAGTGCGGAGGGTAGTCCGCCATGTCGGTGAGGATGGTGACGTACGGAATGGACGGATCGACGGCCTGGAGCGCTTGGAGCATGGCGCGGTTGAAGTTGGGGACGAGCGAGACGACCATATCGGGACGGTTGGCGGTCCAATACTGGGTGAGGATGCGGACTTGCGCTTTATGGTAGATCCGGATGATTGCGTGCATCATCGGTAACAACTGGGTGGAGCCGAGCGTCCAGCCCTTGGCCAGGATTTGGTTGTAAATGTCCTCCATCCGCAGCCCGGTCAGTTTGCGGAAGATATCCAATTCGTCGAGCACGTCCTGCAAATCGATCAGGCGAACGTCCCACGGCCGATTTTGGGTTTCGATCACTTTTTTCAAGGCGGAAGCCGCCGCGCGGTGGCCACCGCCGGCGTCAAAAAACATGAAATCGATCTTTGGTGAGATTTTCAAGGTACAAACATAGTCTTTCACATATGTTTTTCAGTTTCGTCACGAATCCGTAAAGATTCTGCCCGTACCATGTCTGCATGAGTGTTGCGGCCTTAGTCGTCCACTACATCGAAGAGCGCGATCATCGGCTGATGAGACGGTGTAACCGTTGGCAGGCACCCCGTTGGGTGCGGCTCGGTTCGGTGTATGCCACCCGTTGCGGGGATGGCTGGTTGTGGTATGCGCTTGCTATTGCATTGATGACGCTGGGCGACGAAGCGCGATTCCGCACGGTAGGCTCGGCTACGTTGGCGGCCGCCATCGGAGTGTTTTTGTTTTTGCGATTGAAGAAATACGCAGGACGTCGGCGGCCGTGCGCGCTCGAAGCGCACTGCTGGGCCAAGCTCTTGCCTCCGGATCAGTTTTCGTTCCCTTCGGGCCACTCGATGACGGCGTTTGCGATTTGTGTGCCGGTGGGTTTGGGGTACCCGGGCTTAGCGCCGGGACTGAGCTTGGTGGCGTTGTCAATTGCGGCTTCGCGGATCCTGCTCGGCATGCATTTCCTGAGCGATGTGGTGGTTGGGTCGATTCTTGGGGCGCTGCTTGGCTACGCCAGCTACGCGCTCATTATGGCCTAAGGAATTCGCGCCAGAGGACGTCAGCAGCCACTGAGAGCAGCGTGATGGGTAATCCGGCCCGGGTGTATTCCCAGAAGGTGATTTGCTGTGCTTCCTTGGCCCGTGCGGCCACGATGGCGTTGGCGCCCGCGCCCGGCAGTGTTAGGTTACCGCTCAGGGTGGCCGATATGGATAATGCGAGCCATGCTTTGCGAGCGTTCGGAAGCTGTTGGATGAAAAGATTAAACGGCATGACGGAAAGCACGTTGGAGACAGGATCGACAGCAGCACCGAGACGAAGCTTAGGACCGGGATTTTGTTCCAAGTGATTCCGGGTGGCAAAGCCGAACAGCTCTTCGTCGAGCGACGTTTTCCACTCCGGCCAGGACGATGAAGGGTCCGGAAAACATGACGAGCAGAGACCCGTCGATTTGCGCGTAGACTTCTTCGGGGTAGACCCGGCGGGTGACCAAGAGGGTTGCTCCGGCGATAAGCGCGGCGACCGCGATAGGTGCGCCAGCGAAGAATGAACCGAACAGGATTGCGGAGGCCAGGAAAGACTTGATGAGAAGAAGGCGATCAAAGGGGATCGGGCACTCGATCCTGTGAGCCTGTCGTGGGTTAGAGAATTCATCGCGATGGAACCGGGGCAAGAGGGAGATGGCAACAATGAAGCCGAAGAGCGCTACCGGGGCGAGCGTAACGAAGAAGACGGCGAAGGGTATGCCGGAGGAGCCACCGATCATCATGTTTTTTGCGGATATCCGGTGATGGTGGCCGCGCTGTCGATGGCCGTAGCGAGAAGGTAGGGAAGGGGACGACGCTCGAGAGAGCGGGTGATTTCGATGACGAGCGGGGTCATGACGAGGCAGATATTGTCGTTGGCGAAGGGCCCGGCGTACGGCCAGTTGAGCGACGAGGGGGAAGAATCAGGGGATGCGGAGATTGGCGACTACGATCATCATGCCGAAGAGCCGCATGATTGTTTCGGAGTGGATCGCCCGCCAAGCTTCTTCTACGGAGAGCACTGGCGAAAATTACGACGGCCGAGATCGATTCTGAGTAATAGATATCGATCGAATGGCACGATTCCGGGCGATACTTATGGGTAAGTGAACTCTCCCCGGGAAATCTATCAGTCCGCGCTGGCCGAACGGCGCCGCTCCCTTTCTTTGGCGATCCAGCGGCACGAGCAGTTTGGCTATCTTCGCCTGGCCCTGGTGGCGCTGTTCGGCTACATCGTTTGGCAGACGCTTTACCTGGCGGCGTGGTCGGCTTGGCTGCTGCTGTTCCCGATCGCCTTGTTTGTGGTCGCGGCGAGCCTTCACACTCGAGTTTTGCAGCGCCGGGACCGGGCGGCGAGCAGCGTGCGTTACTTCGAGTTTGGGGTTGCTCGGCTGGATCGGAAATGGATGGGGGTGGGCAGCGACGGGGCGGCATGGCAGCCCGTGGGGCATTTATACGCGGGCGATCTCGATCTGTTCGGGGCGGGGAATCTGTTTCAGTGGATGAACCGGGCGCGGACTCGGATGGGCGAATCGACTTTGGCAAATTGGCTGTTGCATCCGGCATCGGTGGCCGAACTGCAATTGCGGGAGGAGGCCGTTCGAGAACTGGCCGCGGATATCGAGTTTCGGGAACGGATGTATCTGGTGTCGGATGCCGTGGCGGCGAGTGTTCATCCTGCACCGCTTCGCCGTTGGGCGGAGGGCGCTCCGGGGATGCCCCCGGCGTCCTGGCATTGGCTCGTTTTCGGTTGGAACGGGGCGCTGGCGATCGGCCTCGCGCTGGGGAACGCGACCGGTCTTTGGAGCATTCCGCTGCTGGTGATCGGGGGAATGGCTTCGTTCGGGATGTGGCTGCGACCGCGAGTGCTGGAAGCGCTGTATGCGGCGGAAGCGGCCGCAGACGAACTGGCCGTCTTTTCGGCGGCGCTGGCGCTGCTGGAAGAGCGCCCGTTTCAGTCGGCTAAGCTGCAGGCCATTACGGCCACGTTGCGGGCGTCCGGTCCTCCGCCGTCGGTTCGGATTCGCCGGTTGGCGCGGTTAGCGGTTTGGATCACCTCCCGGGAACACCCGGCGATGCGGATCATCGGCCCATTGATGATGCTGGGAACGCATCTGGCGTTTGCGGCGGACCGTTGGCGGGCCGAGAACGGGAGACTGGTCGCCACGTGGCTCGAGGCGATGGGCGAGACGGAAGCGCTGCTTTCGCTGGCGACGTTCGCCTTCGAAAACCCTGATTTTGTTTGGCCGGAGTGGTCCGAGGAAGGGGCTCCCGCGTTCGACGGAGACGAGTTGCGCCATCCGTTGCTGAACCCGCAAACCGCCGTGGCCAATAGCCTCGCCGTTTCGCATGCCGATCCTTTCGTTCTGGTGAGCGGCTCGAACATGAGTGGCAAAAGTACAGTTCTCCGGACGCTGGGGCTAGCGGTCGTGATGGCCCATGCGGGGGCTCCGGTGGCCGCTCGGCGGCTTCGGCTGTCGCGGCTCGTGGTGGGGGCTTCGATTTCAACACATGATTCACTCCAGGAAGGGGCTTCGCGGTTCTTTGCCGAGATCACCCGTCTGCGGGATATCCTCGCGCTGGCGGATTCCGGCGAGCCGACGCTGTTTTTGCTCGATGAGTTGTTGAGTGGTACGAACTCGCGGGACCGTCGGATCGGTGCCGAGGGGGTTCTCCGCGGTTTGCGGGAGCGCGGTGCGATTGGCTTGGTGACGACGCACGATCTGGCCTTGGCCGAGGTTGCGCGCGCTCGGCAGGTTCATTTTGCCGACTCGCTCAAAGACGGCAAGATTCATTTCGACTACCGGATGATGCCGGGAGTCGTGCCGGGTAGCAATGGGTTGGCTCTGATGCATGCGTTAGGACTGCCAGTAGACGAAAGGTGACTTGTTTATGCTCCGAAGTTTTTTCCTGCTTCTTTCGCGGAATCGGTCGCTCCGACACTACTTTGAAACTTCCCGTTCGGCGGCCTCGCTGACGAAGCGATTTGTGGCCGGCAACACTCTCGACGAAGGTATGCAGGTGAATGGCCAATTGGCCGGACGAGGGATGTTTGTTGCGTTGGACCACTTAGGCGAGAACGTTTCCTCAGAAGCCGAGGCCGCCCTGGCCGCGCAGGAGATCGTCGCCGCGCTCGACCGGATTGGCAGAGCGGCCACCAACACGACGGTCGCGATTAAGCTGACCCAGTTCGGCCTCGATCTGGGTGACGAGGTCTGCCGACGTCATTTGCGGACTGTTTTTGCGCGAGCGTCGGCGATTGGCACGCGAGTGGAAATCGACATGGAATCGACGGTGTATACGGAGCGAACG
>CANNLB010000081.1 GCA_947505565.1 Acidobacteriota bacterium
ATCGAATCTGAATCGTGTGAAAGGCGAAGTAGACTCGGCGGAGAACGCCTTGCAGAGCGTCGTCAAATTAGCCGAACGAGCCCGCGTTCTCGGCGCGCAGGGACTCACCGGGACGCAGACCGCTGCCACGAGAGCCTCGATTGCGGCGGAGTTGGGGGGAGTTTTTCGTCAGATCGTTGGGGCGGCCAACGCTAACTTCGACGGCCGATTCCTGTTTGCCGGCAACAACGACCAAGTCCAGCCTTTCACTCTCGATTTTAGTCAGCCTGACGGCGTTGTCCCGTACACCGGAACTGCCGCCACTCGCTCGGTTCCCGATTCCAACGGCGTGCTCATTCCCGTCGCGCGGAGCGGCCAAGACATTTTCACCTCGCCGACTCCTTCCCAAAATCTCTTTGGCGCGCTCAACTCGCTGCGCAGCGCGCTCTTGGCCAACGATGAAACGGCCCTAGCAAACGCCAATCAGACCCTCGGTTTGGCCCTGGACCACGTCAATACCCAGTTGACTCGTTATGGCCACTCCCAAAACGATCTCTCAACGGCTATCGGCATCGCGGAAAAAAAGACCCTCGATCTCAAAACCACGATCTCTAACACGGAGGGTGCCGATCTCGCCGACGCCATTCTGGAACTACAAACCGGCCAGACCGCCCGCCAAGCCGCTCTCCAGGCCAAGGGCCAGGAGGACCGGCGAACCCTCTTTGACTTCATCCGGTAACCGCGTCCGCGGATTCACTGGATCCCCCGAGCCGCCTGAAGATTCCTCGAGTAGGTCGGATCCCACTTTGTGAGGATCGATCTGTTCGACTCGGCTGCCCGAGATGATGGACGGTCCGACAGCAATCTCGACCGCTGTCTCGTCGTCCCGGATGCGACCCCCGATCAACTACTCCGTCCTGGTGCCAACCGCCAAGCCCCCGAAACCTTCCACGGCGCCGTCGCCGCCGGGTCCGTCACCCCCCACTTCGGCTCAGAACACCGAGGCATCCCCAACGCCCTACGAAGGTCCACTTGCCCCGAAGTTCTCCAATCCGAACGCTGTTTGCTACCAGCATCCCATCCGACACCACCTTAGTCCACGCCTTGGCGTTGGCCGAACTATGCCGTCGCTGCGACGTCAAGGAGCTTGCACTTTTCGGATCGTCCGCCCGCAGCCAGATGCCCCCCGATAGTGACGTCGACCTCCTTATCGAATTCGCCCCCGACGTACGCACGGGTCTCATCAACTTCCAATCACTAGGCGAGGAACTGGAATCGCTCGTCGGCCATCCAGTCCTCGGCGCCCCCGATTGCGCGCGGTGCCAAGCGTCAACCAGCCCTTCCTTTGAGCCCTTACCGAGTTCACAGTCCCAAAACGCTTCCTCCTGCAAAATATGTCCGCGATAGTGCGCATCGGCCCGATTGTCGGGCTTGATGGCCTGATTGATGGCGACCAACGCAGCCGCAGTGAGCCCACACCAAACGGGCAAAGTGTCGTCATGCGGATAGAGTTTCGTCGAAGCGCCTCCCAAGGCCGCCAACGCCGCCCCTCCCCAGCCACAAATCCATCCCACCCATCGGGCAAACCTAGGCGTTACGGCCATTGATATAGTCCTGCTTACGCAGAAACTAAAGACCTCGCTCCAGGTCGTCGACCCCGGGAACCGCTTTCTCTGACGTTGGACATACTCTAGCACGGGCCGAGTGGGTAATTGACGCGGAGTTTTGGATGTGATCCGCTCGGTTATTGCGTTGTGCATCATAAATCAACGATCAGCTAGGCGCGCGCCAGAATCAGTCGTCAGTCACACCAGCAGAACCGCCAAAGCACCTCCATCGCCAGCGTCAATCCTCACTTCCTCACATTTCCTAGCGCTCCAAAACTCTCCCTCACAAGGTGTTCATATTTATGTTCTGCCCCTAAATCATTCATTCTAATAACTCAGCTTCTCTCCCCACCCCACGCCAACAGCAAAAAGCTTGACACCCCTGTGATAGCTTTTTTACTGCAGGCGCTAGTTTGCGTCGGCCTCTCACCGGGCCGACGTAAACAGCGCCTTTTCCATTTCCACAGGAGAAAATCACGATGAAGGAACTCACGGAAGAACAGAAATTGGCCCGCGCCGAACGCGCCCGGCGCAACGGCCAAAAGGGTAAAGGTCCCGTCACCACAAACGGTAAGTATCGTAGCTCCATGAACGCGATTGCCACCGGCGAACACGTCGAGTTGCACAAGGAAGACTTGCCACCATTTTTCGCCCTCCTCACGACCGACGATCGGCAGGCCTATGTCCGCTCCCATCAAAGTCACATGCGAAAATTCCGGCCGGACTCGGAACTCGAACTCGGCCTGCTCCGCCGCATGGTCTGCGCCCTCTTTCAATACGATCGCTTCACCAGCCTTTACTCCGAAGCCATGCAGCGCGATCTCGACCAGGTCCTGCGCGAATACCCGTCTCTTTCGATGGGCGAGCAGTTTCTCCAGGGCAACATCCGGATGTCCAAGCAAAAGGATCTTCTCCGCTACATTGAACGCGGTCAGAAATTCCAGTTCTCCGCTTACAACGGCTTTATCAAAACCTTGCAACTGGTGCGTAAGGGGTTCCCGGTCGATCCGCCCGAACCGGTCGACATCAGCGCCGACACCAAGGAGATCGAAGACCCCGGTCCCGAGCCCGCCGTCGTCGCCCAGATCCTCGAAATGGCTGACCAGGCGAAAAAGGAACCCAGTTTCGTCCTGCCGCTCTATGTCGTTAACATGTTGAATGATAAGCAGCTTATGGCCACAATGGCCCCGGATTACGACCTCGGCGATTTGCTCGACCGCTACGGCCTTGGGGACCGTCCCAAGGCGGCTTAACCCTGCGATGTCCGAAGTAAAGTCCAATTCCAAAGGTTCGATTCATCGACAAACCAGCGACCATTCCAACGCGGACACCCGAAGTGTGTCCCGCCCCCGTCGTCTGGTCCCAACAGGCGCTCGGCTTCACCGCGGACCCCAAGCAAACCAAAATTTTGCGCTGCACCCACTCCCGGGTCGTCGTCGTCACCTCCCGTCAGGTCGGCAAAAGTACCCTTGCCGCCTTACGAGCGCTCCATCTCGCCTTGCTGTACCCCATTCCCTCATCATGATGACCGCCAAAGTGGCGGCCCAAGCCGGCGAACTGCTTCTCAAAGTCGCCCGTTTCGCCGCCCAACTCGGCTTCCGGCTCCGCTCCGATGGCGTCAACGCGCAGTCGCTCCTGCTGCCGAATGGCTCCCGTTTCGTCGCCCGCCCCGCCGTCCAGGCGTCGTCCCGGGGCTGCTCCCAGGCCCGCTTCATCATCATCGACGAAGCCGCCTTCGTCCCCGACGAAATGTTCAAAGCCCTGTCTCCCATTCTCGCCGGCGGCGGAGGGGCCCCCTGGGTCATATCAACCCCCTGCGGTACCGGAGGCCGTTTCGCTGACTTCTGGCACGATCGCACCAACGACTTCACCAAGTTCTCGCTCCCGGCCAACGACTGCCCCCGGTTTACTCCCGAGTTTCTCGCCGCCGAGCGGAGTCTGTACGGCGACCTTTACCTCGCCCGGGAGTACCTCGGCCAGTTCGTCACCGCCGGAATCTAGCGTCTCACCCGGTCCCAAATCACGAAGGCCACCATAACGAACGCAGCCGAAATCCACTTCCGGATCCGCGAAAAGACCCGGCTCTAAGTCGGCCTCCACCTCGGTAAACTGCAGGATCACACGGCCTTGGCCGTCCTCGAACTCCGTTGGCAATACGGCGAAAAGAACTACGCCACCAACAAGGTAGCCGATCACCTTAAGCTGCTCCTGCTCCTCTCCGCCCGGTTGGCCCTCGATACCAAGACCACCAAGATTCCCTGTTTCGTCCGGGACACCTTACAGCGGTTTGCCCCCAACACAGCGGACTCGACCCGCACCGATACCCTGCTCATCGACGCCACCGGCAACGGCCATACAGTCGGCGAACTGATCTGCAAGGATCAAATCCGCGCCCGGATCATCTATGTCTGCCTCACCGGCGCCCACAAGGCGAACTTCCTGAAGGATGGCGACCAAAGCCTGCCCCGCACGGACATGGTGAACAGTCTCAAGATGCTCTTCGAACTCGGCCACCTCGAACTCGACCAGGAAGCCCCCGGCTTCCCCGACATGGAGCGCGAACTCGTCCAGTTCCAACCCTCTCCGGCGACCAGCAGGAGCACGATGACCTCGTCATCGCCATCGCATGGCCGCCTGCAAGCCTTCAACGACAGAGATGCTCCCGCGTTTTGAATTCAATGAATCGAAACCAAGAACCGCGTAGTCCTAGGGTTCTAAGGAGTATTACCCATGGAGCCTGTCTCTCTTGGTCAATTTCATCTCGTCCACAACGCCTTTTCCTTCGCCATCGCCGTGATGGGCGCAGCTACGGTGTTCTTTTTCCTCAGCCGCTCCCAAGTCGCACCGGCATACAGGACGGCAATCACCATAACCGGCATCGTGACCCTCATCGCGATGTACCACTATTTGCGGATCTTCGTTTCCTGGGAAGCCTCGTTTTCTGTACTCAGCGGCCAAATCAAGCCGACCGGAGTGGCATTCAACGACGCCTATCGGTACGTTGATTGGCTGCTAACCGTGCCACTACTCTTGGTCGAATTGATTCTTGTCATGCGTCTCTCCCCCTCCGAAACCGTGTCGAAAGCCACGAAATTGGGGTCTTTGGCCGCAATTATGGTCCTGTTAGGTTACCCCGGAGAAATTGCTTCGGACAGCGGAACCCGCTGGCTCTGGTGGTCTCTCGCCATGATCCCCTTCTTGATCATCCTCTTTGACCTATTCGTCGGCCTCAGAGCCTCGATCGAGGCACAGCCGAAAGAGGCGCGCGGGTTAGTGAACTTAGCTCGGTGGGTCACCGTCCTCTCCTGGTGCTTCTACCCGGCCGTCTTCGTGCTGCCCATGCTAGGCATCACCGGCGGCGACGCAACCACTGCCGTTCAAGTTGGCTATACCATCTCGGATATCGTAGCCAAAGCCATGTTCGGCGTGTTGATCTACATGATCGCCGCGCGGAAGTCCGAGTCAGAACCGCAGCATTAAGCCTGATTGACGCGGGCTTCTGCAAAGAAGCCCGCTAAGGTGAAAACGTGCAGTCTCAATACGACGTTGTCATTCTCGGCGGTGGCTGCTCCGGCCTGAGTCTTGCCGTTCGCCTGGCTGAACTCGGCCCTCGCTGTCCGCAGACCCTGATCTTGGAACAGCGAGCCGCCTACACAAACGATCGAACCTGGTGCTTCTGGGACGACGGCGCAACCCGCCACCTCCCCTTGATCCAGCATCGGTGGCCCACCATGACCGTCCAAAGTAATGTCGGCCAGGCCACCATCGATTGCGGCAAGACCCCGTATCAACTCATTCCCGCCGAAGCCTTTTACCAAGACTCCGTCGAACGGCTAACCGTCTGTCCATCCACTACCCTCCAACTCGGTGCCCAGCTAACCGGCGAACCCTCGAGAGCTGGCCACTACTGGCGAATCGAAACCACCGACGGTTCTTGCTTGGCCAGCTCCGTCATCGATACCCGTCCCAGCGGGCCCCCCATCCAGGGCGCAGCCACCCTCTGGCAATCCTTCTCCGGCCAGGAGATCGAGTGCGATACGGCCGTCTTCGACCCCAACACCATCAACCTCATGGACTTCTCGACGGCAGATCCCTTCCGTATCCTCTTTACCTATGTCCTGCCCGTCTCAACCCACCGAGCCCTCGTCGAAGTTACCCAATTCGGCCCCGAGCCGCTCACAGGCCCATCTCTCGCCCACGACTTATCCGATGCCATCTCTCGCCGAGTGCGGGGTGCCTCATACCGAACGCTGCGCGCCGAAGAAGGAATCCTTCCCATGGGTCTCCAAAGCGTCCGTAAGCCTACGGAGCCAAACTATATTAAAGTCGGACTCACCGCCGGCGCCGCCCGGCCTTGCACGGGCTATGCTTTTCAACGCATCCAGCGCTGGGCCGACAGTTGCGCGAAAAGGTTAGGCGAAGGGCACCCGGCCATCGGCCACCCCGCCGACCCTCTCCTACTCCGCGCCATGGACCACCTCTTCCTCTCCGTCTTGCGAGCTCATCCCGAAAAGGCACCCGACATCTTCCTCTCGCTTTTCGCTAACACCCAAAGCGACCGCATGATTCGCTTCCTCAGCGGCCGCGGCCGCTTAGCCGACTATTGGAACGTCATCGGCGCCCTGCCGATCCTACCGTTCTTGCAGCAAGTCCCGCAGGCCCTCTGGTGGCAGGAATCATGGCGCTAACGCGAGCATTACAACTGCAAGGGTACACCTTCGTTGGCCTCGCCTTCCTCGCCAGCCTATTGAGCCTAGCCGCCACGCGCCTGAATTCTCAAACCGAACTGATTCTAATTGGAACCATCATCACTTTGTTGGGGGTGCCTCACGGCGCCGTCGACGGCCTCTACGCACACACACTGTATGGAGTCAAAAGCCCCAAACAATGGCTGGCCTTCGTGGCGCTCTACCTCATCCCTGTCGGTCTCGTCATTTGTCTGTGGCAAGCCGCACCATTACTTTTCCTGGCTGGCTTCCTGGTCATCTCAGTCGTTCATTTCTCGGGCGATCCCCAGCCCGGCACGCCCATGGTGACTCGCATACTCTACGGCGGGGCCATCGTCGTATTGCCCGTTCTGTTCCATCCCGCCGAGGTCCATCGCCTGTTCCACCTCCTCGTCGGTACCGACCAAGCTACGCTTCTCGTTGCAAGTCTGCAACCGCTCGCCCGGCCCTGGCTCATCGCCCTCGTCATATCTGCCCAGCTGGTTTGGCGCTCAAACCGATTGACCGCCCTCGAGCTTCTGGCCGTCGGTGCGCTCGCGCTCGCCGCCCCCCCGCTCTGGGCCTTCACCATCTTCTTCTGCGGCATGCATAGCACCCGGCATCTCCTGCGAACTTTCGATTTCGCGGGACGCCCCCCCCCACGTTCGCTCCTCCTCGCCGCGTCTCTTCCCATGTTCACCGTCGCACTAATCGGCGGCGCCGGCTTACTTTGGCCCGGAGCAATGTCCCTGGAGGCAAGGCTGATTCAGCTCATTTTTGTAGGACTCGCCGCTCTCACCGTACCTCACATGGCGCTCGTCGAACGCGTGCGCTTCGCCAACTGGAAGCCCTAACTTCGACCCCGCTTAAATCCTCTTCTGCAGACCCTCATTCATTCCCGGAATCAAACCGGGCATCTGCACCGGCGATTGCCCCGGAATCTGCGGCCGCCCGCCTATCTGGCCTCCCGCTCCACCTATCCCCGCTTCTTTCTCCGGGTCGTACACAAACTCCCATTCTTTGTAGTTCGTCTTCTCGTTGTAGATCTTGATCCCTTCCCGGTCCACGTTGCTCGCAAGCCCAATGATTCCCGCCCCCAACCCCTGCGGCTGCTGGGAACCCATTGCCGCCGCCAAACCCTGCGGATTCGGCGTCGTCAGCAACCGCCGGATCATGTCCGTCGCCGGATTCGCATTGATCCCATTCGGCGTCTGCCCCGTCATCGGGCCAGTCAACGGCGGCCCGAAACTCGTCGAACCACTCCCCGGCAATCGCAACGTCCCATTGTTCGCCGGTGCCGCCGTGAAGCTTCCGCCCACGCTGTACCCGCCCCCGCCTACCGAGTAAACTCCGCTGTTTTGCTGCTGTTGTTGCTGAGGCTGCCGCGGTGCCAGCTGACCCCCGGTCTGCGAGTTCGCCGCCGCGTTCGGATACCCGCCCTGCTGCGCAAACGGGCCCGGCAGGCCCGGAGCCGTCGGCACATTCGGATTCGATCCCAAGCCCGGAAACATCCCCTGCGAAAAGCCCTGCGGTGGTGGCGGCGGCCCCTCTCCTCCCGGCGGCTGTCCATTCGCCGATACCATTCCCGGAGCCCCCTGCATCTCCGACGCCCTTCGCGGTCCCCCCGCCATCTGCGCGTTCGGATCCGTACTAATCGTCGCCGTCGAAC
>CANNLB010000082.1 GCA_947505565.1 Acidobacteriota bacterium
CTCGGCTTCTCGCGCCGGCACCGGCATCGCCGATTGCGCCATCAGCGCCAGTAACCCCGCCGTCTTCATCGTCACCGTCTTGCCGCCCGTATTCGGCCCCGTAATCAACAGCGTCCGGTTGATCGGGTCAATGCCAAACGACACCGGCACCGGCCTCCGCCGCTCCCGCCGCAGCACGTCCGCCAGCAACGGATGCCGCGCGTCGACAAGCCGCATCGTATCCCCGAACGTCGGAATCACCCCACCCAAATGCGCCTTCGCAAACGTCAGCTCCAACCCCGCCATCGTCCCGATCGTCTCCCGAATCGACCCCGCGTGTACTCGCAAAACCTCCGTAAGCTCCCGCAGAATTCGATGCACCTCCCGCATCTCTTCTTCGGTCATTCGGACCAACTCGTTGTTCAGTTGGATCGTCTCCATCGGCTCCACGAACAAGGTCGCCCCCGTCCCCGACGCCGCATGAATCACCCCGTCCACTTTCTTGTGCTGCCCCGCTACCAGCGGCACCACGAACCGCTCATTCCGAATCGTGACGTACTCATCCTGCAGCACGCCCTCGTCCCGATGTACCCGCAAAAACTTCTCAAGCGAAGCCTGTATATGCTCCTTCTGCTTCCCCATACCCCGCCGCAATCGCGACAGCGCGACGCTCGCATCATCCGCCACCGACCCATCCGGTAACAGCTTCCCGCTGATCTCCCGCAGCACCACCCGGAAGTCGCCCAGCTTCTGCGCCCGCTTCCCCAGCAGCGGATACCGATCCACCACCAGGAAAATCGCCGCCCGCATGTCCCCGCTCCGTTCCAGCCATTGGATCAGGTCGTACAGCTCTTTGCCGTCCAACCCCGCGCCCTCAATCCGCAGCCGACCCACCGCCTCTTCCACATCCGGCAACCCCGTAAACCGCACCGCCGAACCCTTCGCCGCGTTCCCCGGGGAATTCGCCTCCCCCAGCCAGCGCATCGCCTCGGCTACCTCGGCCAGCGCCGCCTCTAACTCCTCGCGATCTATCGAAGGCCCCAACGCCTCCAACAAACGCCGCGCCGGACCTGTCGAGACATTCCTCCCGACGATCTCCTTCAACAACGCGTACTCTAACAGTTCAAGACTTGCGGGACCCATGGCATCTTTCAATTACTTCCAGGGTACCTTCCGTCAGCCGTATGCCGCTGAGTTCTTCGAGTCCGAACCACCGCACCGCCGCCGAATCATCCCCCGCCTGTAGCTCCCCGCCAACGACCCGGCACTCGTAATCGATCAGCACATAGTGGTACTCACAGCGCCCCCCATCATCCGCCATCAGCCGCTCGAAAATCTCCGCTACCTGCACAATCTCCACTTCGAGCCCCGTCTCCTCCCTCACCTCCCGCCGCATCGCGGCCTCCAGCCGTTCCCCCGTCTCCACGCCGCCGCCCGGCAGCGACCACCATCCCTTCAACGGCTCGTTCCCCCGCTCGACCAGCAGCACCTTGTCCCCCTCGAAAATCATCGCCCCCACGCCCAACACAGGCCGCTCCGGATACCGCCTAGTAGACAATGTGTCCCTTCACCCCGAGCCGAACCCGGTACACGCTCTTCATCGCCGTCACGTACAGCGTCTGATAGTCCGGGTCCCCAAACGTAAGGTTCCGCGGCGGCTCAGGCATCTCCATTCTTCCCGTCATCTTCCCGTCTTCCCCATAAACCACCACCGCATTGCAAGCCACCCAAATATTCCCCTTCTCGTCGGTGCGGATGCCATCCGGAGGCCCTTCGATGCCCGAAATCAAAACCCGCCCGTTCCCCGCCTTTCCCGCCCGGTCCACATCGAACACCCGAATCAACCGCTCGTCCGAATCGGCCACGTACAACCGATCCCCCTTCGGCGATAGTGCAATCCCATTCGGCCGCCCCGGCGTCTTCGCCACCAGCTCCAACTCCCCCTTCGGCCCAATCCGAAACACCCCGTAAAAATCCAGCTCTCGCCCGTTCGCCTGCCCCCCGAACGCCGGATCCGTGAAGTACAAATTCCCGTCCTTCCGCGCCACCACGTCGTTCGGCGCGTTCAGACGCTTGCCCTCAAACCGCTCCGCCAGCAATTCAATCTTCCCCGTCTTATCCGTCCGCGTCACCCGCCTGCTTTTGGCCTCGCAAGTGATCAACCGACCCTGCGCGTCAAACGTACTCCCATGCGCCCCGTTCGAAGCCGCCCGAAAAACCGACACCGGCAGCCCGCTGACCAGCTTCAAAATCCTCCCGCTCGGCACCTCCGAAAACAGCAAATAGCCGTCCTTGCTCCACAGCGGGCCCTCCGTGTATTGGTACCCCCCGGCCACCTTTTCAATCTGCACTTTCGACAAGTCCTGCGCCCCTAACGCCGCCACCCAGGCCATTACCCATAGCATTCGCATGTTTTTGCACGATATCATGTGAGATGGCCGCGCGCTGCTTTTTTCTCCTCGCCCTTCCCCTTCTAGCCGCCGATCCGCTCTCGGACAAGGTCACCGCCTGGCGTACGAAGTATGAATCCGAACTCAAGAGTAATACCGGTTGGCTCTCCGTCGCCGGCCTCTTTTGGCTCGAAGAAGGTCCCAACTCCGCCGGCACCGACGCCTCCAATGAAATCGTCCTCCCTGCCGGACTTGCCCATGCCGGCGTCTTTGAGCGCAAGCGCGACCAGATCACCTGGCGCCCCGCCGCCGGATCCGCGAAGGTGCTCCAGTCCGATAAGGATCAAGCCACGCCGGATCTGCTCACCATCGATCGTCTCACCCTCTTCGCTATCTACCGCAACGGCAAACTCGGCATCCGCCTCCGCGACCCTCAATCCAAAATGCGCCGCGAGTTCCAGGAGACGAAGTGGTTCCCCATCCGTTCACAATACTCCCTCACCGGCCAGTTCAAACCCTACTCCCAGAAGAAGACCGTCATGATTCCCGACGTCACCGGTAATACCCTGCAATACGAAAGCCCCGGCGAAGTCGAGTTCAACCTCAACGGCCAGAAAGTATCCCTCGAACCCGTCCTCGACGAAGGCCAACTCTTCTTCGTCTTCAAGGACAAAACCTCCGGCAGGCAGACCTACGGCGGCGGTCGCATGCTCTATGCCCCCCTCCCCGGCCCGGACAACAAGGTCGAGCTCGAACTCAACATCGCCAAAAATCCGCCCTGCGCGTTCACCCCCTACGCCACGTGCCCCATCCCCATCAAGCGCAACGCGCTCAGCGTCGCCATCGAAGCCGGCGAACTCGTCCCGGCCGGCCACTGATTGCTAGACTAGATTTTTGATCTGCATTAGCGCCACGTTCACAGCCGAGCCGATCCAGCCGGTCTTGGAATTCTGGGCTCGCCAACTCGGCGAGCCATGGCCTGTTCAGTTCGCGCCTTTTAATCAAGTTCTCCAGACGGTCCTCGACCCCTCCGGCCTCTTCGTTCAGAATCGAGACGGCGTAAACGTACTCCTCGTGCGCCCCTCGGACCTCGCCCAGTTCGAAGGAGCCACTCCCGCCGACCACGACGCCCGCCTCGCCGAACTCCTTTCGACGCTCGAAGCCCAGCCCTTCGCAGTTCCCACCCTTCTCGCCCTCTGCCCGCCTTACAAAGCCCAACTCCAATCCCGCCCCAATCTCTACATCGTCAATACGGCTGCCTACCCCGTTCCCCACTGGGCGGACGAAGCCGCTGAACGCCTCGGCCGCATCCCCTATACCCCCGCCTATTTCACGGCCCTCGGCACCGCCATCGCCCGCCTCCTCCACGCCTTGAAGCGCCCGCCGTTCAAGCTCATCGCTCTCGATTGCGACAACACCCTTTGGACCGGTGTCTGCGGCGAAGATGGCCCCACCGGCGTTTCGATCGACGAACCCCGCCGCCACCTCCAAGAGTTCCTCCTCGCCCAACGCGAAGCCGGCATGCTGCTTGCCCTCTCTTCGAAGAACAACCCCGACGACGTCTGGCAGACCTTCGCCGCCAACCCGTCCATGGTCCTCCGCCGCGAACACATCACCGCCCATCGCCTCTCCTGGCTCCCCAAGTCCGCCGGCCTGCGCCAAATGGCCGCCGAGCTCTCGCTCGGGGCCGACTCCTTTCTTCTCCTCGACGACAACGCCAAAGAGATCGCCGAACTCGCCGAAGGCGCCCCCGAGGTCCTCGGCCTTACCCTCCCAGAAGCCGACATTCCGCACTATCTCAATCACGTCTGGGCCTTCGACCACCCCGTTATCACCGAAGCCGATCGCGCTCGCGCCGCCAGCTACCATCTCCAGCGATCCTTCGCCGCCGCCGCCAGCCTGGAACATTTCTACGAAACCCTCGCCCTCGAAGTTGTAATCGCCCCCCTTCACCCCGACGACTTCCCCCGCGCCGCCCAGCTCACCCAACGCACGAACCAGTTCAACTTCACAACCCGCCGCCGCACCGAGCCCGAGCTCGCCCTCCTCAACGCCTTCTCCATCCGCGTCGCCGACCGCTTCGGTGACTACGGCCTCACCGGGCTCCTCGTCCTCGACGAAAACGTTCTCGATACGTTCCTGCTCAGTTGCCGCGTCCTCGGCCGCGGCGTCGAACACGCCGTCGCGCGCTGGCTCGGCCAGCAGAACGAAACGCTCTCCCTAGAACTCCTCTCTACCCCTCGCAACGCCCCCGCCCAAAGCTTCTTCCAGGAACTAACCGGCCAAGCCGAAGGCGCCGCCACCCTCACCGCCGCCCAACTCCAAGCGGCGGCCTTCTCCAGCCCCAAAGCCGCCCCCGTCGCCGCGCCCGCAGAAGCCGCTCCCTCCCAGCGCTTCCACGACTACCAGCACATCGCCACCCACCTCTCCACCGTCGATCAAATTCAAGCCGCTCTCCGCGCCGACCAACTCGATGCCGCCCCCGTCCGCCAGGTTCAAAACCCGCCCCTCACCGATACCGAAATCCGCCTCGCCGCCATTTGGGCCGACCTTCTCGCCCAACCCGCCATCTCCACCGACGATAACTTCTTCGACCTCGGTGGCCACTCGCTCTTAGCCGTACTGCTCGTCACCCGGGTCCACGACGAGTTCGCGATCGAACTCTCCATGGACGACGTCTACTCCGCCGACACCACCCTCGCCAAATTAGCGCAACTCCTCGAAACCCAGCATCTGAACCAGTACGACCCCGCCGAAGTCTCCGCCCTGCTCGCCGAGATCGCAGCACTTTCAGACGATCAAGTCCGCTCGGAAATCGCCCGTCTATGCGCGTTCTATTAACCTCCAACGCCTCTTACGAACCGCCCCGCGGCGGTTCCACGCGCAGCAATCTCATCTGGCTCGAAGCCCTCGTCGCCGCCGGTCATCAGGTCCGCGTCGTCTGCCCTGCGCACGACGAAGCGGGCGAAACCACTCGCCGCGGCATCACCATCCTCCGTGTTCCAGAGCTCACCCGCCACGTCCATCACCTCGCCGCTGAAATCGAGCGGTTCAAACCCGATTGGGTCCTCGTCTCTTCCGAAGACTTGAGCCACGTCCTCCTCCGCGAAACTTTTCGCATTGCTCCGGGGCGGCTGGTTTTCATCGCGCATACGCCCCAGTTCCTCCCCTTCGGCCCCGAAAGCTGGTACCCGGACGCCGCCGCCACGGCGCTCGTCAAACAAGCCCGCGGCATCGTCGTCATCGGCCACCACATGGCCGCCTACGTCAAACAGCACCTCGGCGTCCAACCCGTCGTCATCCATCCGCCCATCTATGGCCAAGCCCCTTGGAAGCATCTCGGCAGCTTTGACCACCGCTACGTTCTGATGGTCAACCCTTGCATCGTCAAGGGGGTCACCGTCCTCGCCGGCCTCGCTCGGCGCCTGCCCCATCTCGAATTCGCCGCCCTCGCTGGTTGGGGCACCACCTCCGCCGATCGCCACCTTCTCGCGGCCCTGCCCAACGTCACCATCCTCGAATCCGTTCCCGACATCGAAGACGTCCTGGCCCAATCCCGCCTCCTGCTCATGCCGTCGCTTTGGTACGAAGGCTTCGGGCTGATCACAATGGAGGCCATGCTCCGCGGCCTTCCCGTTGTCGCCTCCAACTCCGGCGGCCTCGCCGAAGCCAAGTCCGGCTCGGGCTACGTACTCCCCGTTCAGCCCATTACCCGTTACCAATCCGACTTCGACGAAAACCACATGCCGAAGCCGGTCGACGTTGAACAGGATCTGGAGCCCTGGGTCGCCGCCCTCACCGAACTCACGACCAGCGAAGCCGCCTGGGCTGCCGAGTCCGCCCGATCTCGCCAAGCCGCCGAGGCGTTCGTCTCGAAACTGGATGCCAGAGACCTCGCCCACTATCTCGCTGAACGCCGACATCTCCGCATTCTTCTAGCTCACAACTCGCTCTACTACCCCTCCGCCGGAGGCGGCGATAAATCTAATCGACTGTTGATGGAAGCGCTAGCCGCCCGCGGTCACCATGTCCGGGTCATCACCCGCGTCGAGTCGTTCGGCGAAACCGATCACGACGCCTACTGTAACGCCCTCTCGACGCGCGGCATCACCCCCACCGTCAACCCCGACGACGTCACTTTCAACCTCAAAAACGTCGACGTCCGCACCCTCACCCGCTCGTCCCTCTGGCGTCCTTACTTCCAGCGGCAGATTGACGGGTTCGACCCCGACGTCATCGTCACTTCCACCGACGACCCCGCCCAACTGCTCTTCGACCTCGCCGTCCGCGCCCCCCGCGCCCGCGTCGTCTATCTCATCCGAGCCACCATCGCTGTCCCCTTTGGCCCCGATTCCAGCGGCATCCACGCCGAACGGGCCCAGCTTCTCCAGCAAGCCGATGGAGTCGTCGGCGTCTCCCACTACGTCGCCAACTACGCCCGTCAACACGGCGATCTCCCCCAAGCCATCCACGTTCCCATCTCCCTGCTCGAACCCGGTCCCGCCCCGTTTCTCGGCAAGTTCGATAACCCCTACGTGCTCATGGTGAACCCCTGCGCCGTGAAGGGAATTTCGATCCTCCTTGGCTTGGCCGACGGCATGCCCGAAGTGACCTTCGGAGCCGTCCCCTCCTGGGGCACCACCCGCGACGATCTCGTCGAACTCGAAAGGCGCCCCAACATCGCGATTCTGCCGCGGACCGACAACATCGACGACCTCCTCGCCCAGTCCCGCGCCACGCTTGTCCCCAGCGTCTGGGCCGAAGCACGAAGCCGCATGGTGCTGGAATCGCTCTCCCGCGGCGTCCCCGTGCTCGGGGCGGACGTTGGCGGTTTGCACGAAGCGATGCTCGGCGTCCCTCACCTGTTACCCGTCAATCCCGTACTGACTTACCAGGGAGCTGTTGACGAGCACATGGTGCCCGTCGCCGACGTCCCGCCGCAGAACCTGAAGCCCTGGATCGACGCCCTCCGCCGCCTGACCACCGACCGAGCGCATTGGGACAAACTCTCGGCGCTCTCTCGTGAAAAAGCTCTTCGTTACATGGAGAACTTGAACGTCCTGCCCTTTGAAGTTCACATCGAAAGCCTGCTGCATCAACCCAAGCGGGGCGCAACGGCCCGGCTGGCCGCCGCCGGGCCGTTGGCTCAGCTCTCGCCAGATCGCCGCCGCCTAGTCGAACTGCGTCTCAAGGAACGGGCCGCCTGGTTTCCGACGGTGCCCCAATCCGGCCGTCGTATCTTCTGCTTCCCCTGGGCCGGCGCCGGGCCCTTCGCCTATCGGGGCTGGCAAGAGAAGCTCGGCCCTGAATTTGCGTTGATCCCGGTTCGTCTTCCGAACCGTCCGTGGAAGAGCATCGAGGATCTCCTCGACCAACTAACGACGCAAATCCGGCCCCTGCTCCAAGCCGAACCGGCGATCTTTTTCGGCCATTCGATGGGAGCCGGCCTAGCCTTTGAGACCGCCCGTCGAACCAACCCATCGGCCCTGATTGTCTCCGCCGCCCGAGCCCCGAAGTTCCGCCTGGACTATACCCCGCCCCCCGAACCGACCGACGAGGAGTTACTGCGCCAGCTC
>CANNLB010000083.1 GCA_947505565.1 Acidobacteriota bacterium
CGGAGAAATGGACCCCGGAGATGTGGCAGCACTATACCGAGGTGCCAGAGGACCCGCGTTACCGCGAAATTATTGAGAAGGCGAAGCTTTTGCTTCCGGCCCATTTGCGGGGCATTCCGATCGCACAGGCGCTGGCCGTAAAGTTCTGGATGGACAAGAACACCACCTACAACTTGAAGGTCCCGGCGCTTGACGAGGACGCTGATCCTGTGGCGAATTTCCTGTTCGGCGACCGTAATGGTTACTGTGTGCATCTAGCGCATTCGGCGGTCTATCTATTTCGAACGCTGGGTGTTCCGGCGCGGGTTAGCTTGGGGTACGCCGTTGGTTCCCGGCAGCGCGGAGACGGTTCGACGATTCTCATCCGCAATGGGGATGCCCACGCCTGGCCCGAAGTCTACGTGCGGGGTTTGGGTTGGGTGGTGTTGGACATTACGCCAGAGAAGGTGGTTACGCCGCCACAGGAAGAAAAGGTGGATCAGGACCTGCAGCGGATGCTGGGCGAGATGGCTCGGCAGACCCCTGGGTCCCCGAAAGAGGAAAATCCCCCGGCTGGGGATGGCGATCTCCGGAAGGCATTGGCCGAAGCGTTACGAGGGTTGAGCCAGGCTATGGTGCCGGTGCTCCTGCTGACCTTGGCCGCTCTGTACCTGATGAAGATCTGGCGTCGGATGGAGCCTCGGTTCTGCGGCCCGGCTCGCTTGCCGGTGGCGTCTTACCGGGCGACGCTCGATGGGCTGGCCGATCTTGGTTTCTATCGCGACTACGGAACCTCTCGGGAGGCATTCGCCAAGCGTCTGGCCGAGAAGGCTCCCGACCTGGGCGACCTCACGGCGCTGCATATGCGCGCTGCGCTGGGCCCGGGTGTCCCCCCCGTTGGTCGGGCAAGATATCTAGCTCTCTCGGCGGCGATTGCTCGTCAGGCGGGCCAAGGCATTCGATGGTGGCGGCGGGCACTCGGTGTGCTGCATCCGCTTTCTTGGTGGAAAGTTTCGTAAACATGGACCCCTTAAACAATTCCGCTCTTCATCCCCTTTCTCCGGCCGCCGAGGTGGCTCGCGTTCTGGGTAATCGCTTGCGTGCGGCCATCAAGGGCCGCGACGAGGTGATTAATTTGATCCTCACCGCACTCTTCGCCGACGGCCACGTCCTTCTAGAAGACTATCCCGGCTCGGGAAAAACGACGCTAGCCAAAGCGCTTGGAGAGTCGATTAATGATCCGAACGGGGCCCATATTGCGCCCTTCCGCCGGGTCCAGTTCACCCCTGACCTGCTGCCCAGTGATATCACCGGCGTGAGTATCTTCGATCCGCCGACGGGCCGGTTCGAGTTCCGTCCGGGGCCAATCTTCGCCCATATCCTGTTGGCCGACGAAATCAACCGGACCTCGCCCAAGGTGCAATCGGCGATGCTCGAATCGATGGCAGAAAAACAGGTGACGGTGGACAACGTCACCTATCCGTTGGACCAGCTTTTCTTTGTGATCGCAACTCAAAACCCGCGCGATCTGGCGGGCACTTACCCTTTGCCGGTCGCTCAACTGGATCGGTTCCTGTTCAAGATCAATATGGACTATATTGATCGCGAGTCTGAGGTCGAAGTCCTCAACACGCGTCGCGAACGCCGTTCGGCGCCGACGGAACGGTTGGTCGGCCGTGATGAAGTGATCGTCGCACGGCAGTTGATCGAGCAGTACGTCTACGTCCATCCGCTGATCAATCACTGCCTCGTGGATACAGCCCGGAATCTCCGCTCGCATAAGAAAGTTTTGCAGGGTCTGAGCACCCGCAGCCTTGTTCTGATGATCCCCGCCTTGCAGTCGATGGCGATGCTTGCCGGTCGGGACTTTGTCTCTCCGGAGGACATTCACTACCTGGCCCCGTACGTATTCGGGCATCGTTTAGTGATCGCCCCCGGTGCTGGGGAGATGAAAAAGGTGGTGCACGAATGCCTCGCTGGTCCGCTCGAACAATTAACGCGGATGACGCTGGCAGGGCAAACCCCGGTCCCCGCTCCGCCCGCTGATCCTTTCCCGCTTGCTCCGGTGAACTAATGCGCCTGCTGCTGCTGCTCGTCCTCTGCATCTCCGCTCTTCTGGCTGAAGAGCTCGATCTGGCTTCGGCTCGGAACCTGATCAATTCCGGCCGCTTTGTGCGGGTTCGAGAGATCGCTGAGCAGACGCTGCGCGAGAACAAGCAGTCCGTCATGGGCAACTACCTGATGGGCGTGGCGATGTACCGGGGCGAGGCGAATCTCCCCTTGGCCCGCTACTATCTTGGCCGAGCCAGGACGCTCGTCGAGCAAGCCGAAGCGGTCGGTTTCGACAACAATCGTTCCGAGCTCCACTCGAACGTGCTGTTTGAGTTACTTCTCGTCGCCGGACTGACGGAGAAGCACGATGAGCAACTGAAGATTGTCGCCGAGTTCAATCGGCTTTTCCGAATCGATCTGGGGGAGCGCACAGGCTGGGCGCTGATGAAGCTTGGACGAAACGATGAGGCCCGCAGGCTGATGCGACGCTACGTGGAGTCGAAGGACCCCGACATTCGTCGCGGGGCCCTGAACACGATCGGTTCGATCGAGATGACCCTCGGTAACTATGAAGAAGCCTTCCGTTGGTTCACCATCTTGAAGAGCGAATTGACCGAGCGGGACCGCGTCAATATCGCCACGCTCGTGCGGAACCGGGCCGAAGTGGCGACTGTCTTGCTGCGCTTCCAGGAAGCCGAGGCAGATACCCTCTATGCGACAAAGCACTTTCATCCTTCAAGTAACTCGAACCCGTGGATGTCGCTTGCCCTGCTCTACGTCGGAGAAGGCCGACTGGCCGAGGCGCTCGGCGCTCTCCGCAACATGCACACTTGGGACAAACGCAGCGACCCTACCCTGGAACAACAACGCTGGAGCGATGGCCAGCAAGCCACGGCAATCGTTCTCGTGGCCGCCGGCTACAACACCGAAGCGCTGAACATCCTGCGCAAGATTCGTAACAAGCCAGACCGTCGCGGCGTTACGAGCGGCAATGCCGAACAGGCTGAAATAGCCTTGTTGTACCTCTATCGGGAGGCGTTGCAGTTACAGCGCGAGCAACTCCGTGAAGAGATGAGCTGGAATAGTGTGCCGGAATGGGCGGTCACCCTTTGGGAACGCCTCAAGGTGGAGCTGGAGCTGTGGGCGGCCAACAGTCGTCTCAACTCCCTGCTCGTGCCGATGCGTCGGCTGAATTGGATCCTGCGTCCTTACGCACCGGATTCTCCGATCGTAGAATGGATGCGTCCGGGGCTGCATACCCCGGTCGGCGATGGACTCGTCCAAGTGGGATTGCAGCAACTACTAGCGCGAACGGGCAAGAACGCGGATCGCGAGAAAGCGTATATCCAAGCAGCCCTCGGCGAGACGCTCGCTGGCCAGGGATCCTACGCGAGAGGGCTGGCGGCGCTGGCTGCTGCGCGCAATTCCCTGCCTCAGGAAGAGGTTCTGCTCCGTGCCCGGGTCGAAGTGTTGATCGGCTACGCGAATGAACGGCTCGGCCAGACGGAAGCGTCGATCACGGCCTACAGGAACGGTCTCGAGCGGAATCCGGGTCTGTTCCGCACGCTTGCTATTGCCTTACCGGTGACGTTTTCGCCGGACGCGAGCGAGGCGGCCAAAGCCACCGTTACGTTCCTCGAAAAGAGCCCGCGTTTCGTGCGCGGCCGAGGTTTTTCGCTTTCGGTCTTCGCGGCGGGGAACCGTTTGGCCGCGCGGCTCTCCGGCCGCGACGGGACGATGTTTATGCAGGCTTCGGTCGTGCAGCTACCGGATGCCACGCTGACCGCTCGGCTGCTGGCCAAGGAGATCCATCGCAGGGCGTTTGCCGCCAAGCTGGACCTGTCTCAATCCGACCTGAACTCGCTCGACGGCTCCACGACGGCGGGCGATACCATGCAGCTTAAAGAGATGTTTGGGATTCAATAGCGCGTTAGCCCGCGATTGAATCCCCGGGAGTTCGGACGCTGGTGTTGTGGCGTAGCGCAGGCGAAGGGGGGAAATAGGTCGGCAGCATTACTGCGAATGATTTGTGGGAGCGTGCAAGCGGTATGGCGGCGCTGAATACTGTGCCACCTGGCCCCCTTCGGCCGGGTGCAGGACGGGAGGTAGCCGATGAGCCCGGGAGATGGGCTCGCGATATCGCGAGTTAAAGGCTGCAATTTTCGAAAGTGATTTTAGCGGCAGCCGACAGAATCGAGAATGATTTGCTGAGACACACAAACGCAGAGGCTGGCATCAGACACCTATCCTACCCGGCCCCTTGGGGCGGGTAGGCCGGGAAAGCTCAGGACGGGGCTAAGGGGTGAGAATATCGAGAGTGAAAGGCGGTAAGTTTCGCAGGAACTACCGCTTCTTGCGGGCGACCAGGCGCATGCGCGGCTGGGGCTTCGAGGTGGCGTCGATGGCCTCTTCCACCAACTCCGTCTGCTCGAAGTTATGCCGCTTGAGCGAACCCGCGGCCGGGCTGGCCGACTCGCCCCGCCCGATATACCGCAGTACCCGACGACTCTGGTCGAGCAGCGGCTGCACATGGTCGCGGACAAAGTGCCACGCCCCCATGTTCTGCGGCTCTTCCTGGACCCAGCAAACTCCCGCCGTTACGGGGTACCGAGCCAGGACATCCTGCAACTCGGCTGAGGGGAACGGATAAACCTGTTCCACCCGGATCAACGCGACGTTGGTGACCCCCTGCTTCTCTCGTGCGTCCGCCAGATCGTAATGCACTTTTCCGGTCGATAGGACCACGCGCTTCACCCGGGTCGCCTCCGTCAGCGTCGTATCCCCGATGATTTCGCAGAAGCCACCGCTGGTCAGCTCGTTCAGGGTAGAACTCGCCCGCGGCAACCGCAGCATCCCCTTCGGAGTAAACACCACGAGAGGCTTCCGCATACCGCGCCGATCGTCGCCGCCGTGCATTTGACGCCGGAGCAGATGGAAATACTGCGCGGCGGTGGTTGGGTAGACGACTTGCATGTTCTCTTCCGCGCACAAGGTCAGAAAACGTTCGATGCGCGCCGAAGAATGCTCTGGGCCTTGACCTTCCTGGCCGTGCGGCAGCAACATCACGAGCCCGCTAGGCTGTCCCCATTTCTGTTGGGAGCAGGTGATGAACTGGTCGATCATGATCTGCGCGCCGTTGACGAAGTCGCCGAACTGGGCTTCCCACAGAACCAAGCACAGCGGATCCGCCACCGAGAACCCGAACTCGAAGCCGAGCACGGCGTATTCACTCAAACACGAATCCCACACTTCAATCCGCGCCTGATTCGGGGCCAGATGTTGCATCGGGACGTAGCGTTCCCCGGTCTCGGCGTCAGAAAAGACAAGATGCCGCTGCGAAAACGTTCCGCGTCCGGAATCCTGGCCGCTCAGGCGTACCGGGGTCCCTTCGAGCACCAACGTGCCGAACGCGAGAGCCTCAGCAGCCGCCCAATCGATGGCTCCGCCCTCCAGGCTCTGCAACCGCCGATCCACGATCGGCTTCAGCTTGGGATGTAGATGGAAATCTTCCGGGAAGGTGGTCGAACCGTAAATCACCCGCTCTAGAATCGCTCGATCGACGGCGGTCTGCGGAATCTCGCGCCGCACGTCGGAATCGTCGACGACCGCCAATTCCTGGAATTCGTACTGCTGGGCGTTGGCTTGGCTGCGCGCCTGCGCATCGGAAAGGCGCTGGGTGATCGCCTTTTTCATCCGCTCAATTTCATCGGCGGAAAGCACCTTGTCCCGCACCAACCGTTCGGAGAACAGCGTTGCGACCGAAGGCTGCTGCCGAATCTTCCGATACATGATCGGCTGCGTGTAGCTCGGTTCGTCGCCTTCGTTATGACCGTGGCGACGGTAGCAGACCATGTCGATCACAACGTCCTTCTTGAACTGTTGCCGGAAGTCGAACGCCAACTGGGCCACTCGAATGCAGGCCTCGGGGTCATCGCCGTTCACATGAAAAATCGGGGCGTCGACGATCCGAGCCACGTCCGTACAGTAGAGCGAACTCCGGTAGGATTCCGGCTGCGCGGTAAAGCCGATCTGGTTATTGATCACCAGATGCAGCGTGCCGCCGGTTTTGTAGCCTTCGAGTTGGGACATGTTCAGCGTTTCCGCCACGACGCCTTGGCCGATAAAGGCCGCGTCACCGTGGATGAGCAGCGGAATCACCCGCTCCCGCTTCGCGTCGCCCAAACGATCCTGTTTCGGCCGCACCACACCTTCGACGACGGGGTTTACTGCTTCCAAGTGCGACGGGTTCGGCGCCACGCTGACGACGATCTCACGACCGGACGGCGACCGGCGAACGCCGCTCGCGCCCAAGTGATACTTCACGTCCCCGGAGCCTTGCATCGAACCTTCGTACGGATTCCCATCAAACTCGCTGAAGATCATCTCCGGCTTCTTGCCAATGATGTTAGTCAGAATGTTCAAACGCCCGCGGTGCGCCATGCCGATCACGATCTCGTGAACGCCATGGTCGGCCGCCCGGGTCACGAACTCATCCAGAATCGCTACTGTCGACTCCCCGCCTTCAAGCGAGAAGCGCTTGTGGCCAACGAACCGGTTGCCGAGAAACTGTTCAAAACCTTCCGCTTCCAGCACACGTTCCAGCGCCCGTACCCGCTCGCCTTCGCTCAACGGCCAATTGTTCGCCTGTGGTTCCATCCGCTGCTGCAGCCAGGTCTTCTGCTCCGGCGACTGGATGTACATGTACTCGCAACCGATCTTGCCGCAGTAGGTCTGCCGCATCTTTTCGAGCAGTTCGCGCAGCGTCGCCACGATATGCGCTGCCCCTTCGCCCACGGCCGCCCCGAGCGATCCCGTTACGAACTCCCGGTCCAGGTCCCAAATCGTCAGGCCGTAGTGGGCCGGATCCAGTTCCGGGTGGTAGTGGATCTCCGAGCCGAGCGGATCCAAATCGGCAATCAGATGGCCACGCATCCGATACGCGTTGATCAACTGCAGAACCGAGCTTTCCTTGCCGACTTCCACTTGGCGGAAGCCGCCGGATGGACGCGACATGGCGGTCCGATCCGCTTCCCACTTTACGGGCTGGTGCGGCATGCGGAGATCCTGGAAGATCTCGTTGTAGAAGTTGTCGTCGCCCTGCAGTAACCCCTGCAGCTTGCCCAGGAACGCGCCGCTCTCGGCTCCTTGAATAATCCGATGGTCGTAGGTGCAGGTGACCATCATCACCTTGCCGATGCCGAGCATCGCCCGCATCTCATCGGTCACGCCCTGGTACTCGGCCGGGAAATCGATCGCGCCAGTGGCGATAATGCAGCCCTGGCCCGGCATCAGCCGGGGGATCGAACCGACGGTGCCGACGGTGCCGGGATTCGTTAAGGAAATCGACGTCCCCTGGAAATCGGCCACCACCAGCTTGCCCTTGCGGCCACGCTGGACGAGGTCGTCAAAGCCCCTCAAGTACTGCGAAAAGGTCAGTGCCCCGGCATTCTTGATGCTCGGCACCACGAGCGCGCGCCCGCCGTCCCGCGACGGCAGATCGATCGCCAAACCAATGTTGATATTGTGGCGAACAATCTTGAACAGTTCTTTGCCCTGCTCGGCGTAGGCGCAGTTCAGCGCGGGGTTCGTTTGCAGCGACTTCACGATCGCCCATCCAATGATGTGCGTGTAGGAGATCTTCGAGTGGCCCAACAACGAGCGATGCTGGTTGATGATGCGCCGGTTTTCGTCGATCACCTTCACCGGGATCGACCGCTGGCTCGTTGCCGTCGGGATCGCCAGCGATAGCGTCATGTTCTCGGCTAATCGTGCCGGGGCTCCGCGCAGCGGGACCAACTGTTCGGACGAATCGACGGGCTTGCTCGGCGATGGCTTGGTCGCAACAGCCGTTGACGGGGCGCCGAGAGGGGCGGCAGGGGCTAGCGGTGGCTGCGGCGGGGGAGGTGGTGGGG
>CANNLB010000084.1 GCA_947505565.1 Acidobacteriota bacterium
ATGAGGAGGAGTTGGGCGTAGTAAAATCCAGAATGCTGATCCGCGTCGGGTTCGAACTGGTTTACCAATTCCCGCAGGTTACGCCGTTGACATTGACCGTCGACGTCCACTACTCCAGGGCCGAAGATATCGTTTCGAACCAGTCTCTGGCCACTGATCCGGAAGTTCCAATCTCCGGCTATCGCGATGGATTCGGCAACTGGTGCAGGCGCTTGGTCGCCCCGGTCGGCCGGTTTCGGATCACCAACGGTGCCGTCGTTCGGAACTCGGGTCTGGCCGACCCCGTCGTACCCGACGCCTGGCAGCAGACCGTCGAAACTCTGCCCGAAGAAACCCTCGTCTATCTGCTCGGAAGCCGATACTGCGAAACCGATCTCCTCTCCGCTTTCGCCTGGAACCGTTTCGGCGGTACGCCCTTTGGTTGGGCCCGTGTCCAGGCGATCTGCGACTATGTCCACCACCATATTACTTTTGATTATCAGCGCGCCTCTCCCACCAAGACCGCCTGGCAAGCCCAGCAGGAAGGGGCCGGGGTCTGTCGCGACTACGCCCATTTGGCGATCACGCTCTGCCGTTGTCTAAACATTCCGGCGCGCTACTGCACCGGCTATCTCGGTTTCATGGGCACCCCCATGCCGCATGGCTTAGGTGACTTCGCCGCCTGGCTGGAGGTCTACCTCGGCGGTGCCTGGCACGTCTTCGACCCCCGCAATAACGAACCCCGCATCGGCCGCGTCCTCATCGCCCGCGGACGCGACGCCGCCGACGTCGCCATCGCCACCACCTTCGGGCCATTCCACCTCGACCACTTTCGCGTTTGGGCGGTAGAGGCTGATAAACTGGCAGGGTGACCCTCCACGAACGAGCCGCGAAGATTAAGTTATTGTTGATGGACGTCGATGGCGTCCTGACCGATGGGACCCTCTGGAACGTCCCCACCTCCGATGGAGGGGTGTTCGAAACCAAAGGGTTCGATTCCCAGGACGGCATCGGCTTGCAATGGCTCAGCTGGTACGGGATCAAAACCGGCGTCATCAGTGGTCGCGTTTCTCCGGCCACCGAGGTCCGGGCCAAGCAGTGCAAGATGGCCTACATCTACCAGGGCCACATCGAAAAAATCCCCATCCTGGAAGAAATTCTCGCCGACGCTCAGATTGACCCTGAGTCGGTCGCCTACGTCGGGGACGACTTTACAGACGTCGTGATCATGCGCCGCGTCGGCTTTGGCATTGCCACCGCCAACGCGCGAGACGAAGTGAAGGCAGCGGCGAATTGGATCACACCGAATCGCGGCGGACAGGGCGCGGTGCGCGACGTGGTCCAACTCATTTTGACCGCTCAGGGCCATTGGCCCGAGATCGTGAAGAAGTACGAGCTATGAGGCAGCGCGTCGGTCTGGAAGCCCTCGGCGACGCCGGGCCCGGCTTTCTGCACCAATTGACCGGCGTCATCGCGGCCCATCAGGGCGACATCGCCTCGGTCGAAATCAGCGAAAGCGTCGCCAACTCCCGCACCTATCTCGAGGTCGAACTCCCCGGCGACCCGGATGCCATGTTGCGCGATCTGCGGGCGCTCGCATGCGTCCGTGACGTCGAACTGGTCGAGACGCTGCAAAAGGTCTACGGCAAGCGGATCATCATCATGGGCGGCGGCGCGCAAGTCGGGCAGGTCGCGATCGGGGCCATCATGGAAGCCGACCGGCATAACATTCGCGGCGAGCACATCTCGGTCGATACCATCCCGCTCGTGGGGGAGCAGGCGTTGGCTGCCGCAGTGCGCGCAGTGGCGCGTTTGCCCCGCGCCCGAGCAATCGTCCTCGCCGGTTCCCTGATGGGCGGCGAAATCGAAACCGCCGTCCGCGAGGTTCGCGCCAAGGGCCTACTCGTCGTCAGTTTGAACATGGCCGGCTCGGTGCCGGACGCGGCGGACTTAGTCGTCACCGACCCCGTGCAAGCCGGCGTGATGACCGTCATGGCGATCGCGGATACGGCCAAGTTCTCCATCGAAAAGCTAACCAAACGCGTGTTCTAGCATGCTCGTGCGTTTTCTGGTGATCGCCGCCGCGGGTTTGCTGACGCGCTTCGTCCCGCTGGGGAACATCGTCTGGGACAAGTATCTGGGCGATGCGCTGTATGCCGCCATGGTCTGCACCCTCGTGCGGCCAACCTGGCTGGCCGCACTCGTCATGGTCGCCATCGAGTGCTTCCAACTCACCGACATCCCCGCGGGCCTGCTGGCGAGCGATTCGCCACCGCTCCGCCTGCTGGCCCGCGCCCTGGGGACCCACTTCAGCCTCCTCGACTTGGCCGCCTACGCCGTCGGGATCGCGGCCTACTGGGCTACGTCAAAATATCTCGCACGACGCGCGACGGCTCCACCCCGGTGAGCCGGAAGTCGAGCCCTTGGAATCGGTACGTGAACCGGCTGGGGTCGATGCCCAGCAAATGGAGAATCGTAGCGTGCAGGTCGCGCACGTGGACCCCGTTCTCGGCAACATTGTAGCTGTACTCGTCGGTCGCACCGTAGCTCAAACCAGGCTTCACCCCGGCCCCGGCCATCCAAATCGTGAAGCAGCGTGGATGGTGATCGCGGCCCGCTTCGATACTGTCCCACTGGCCCTGGCCGGCGACGCTGCGCCCGAACTCGCCGCCCCAAATCACCAGCGTATCGTCCAGCAGCCCCCGCCGCTTCAAATCGGTCACCAGCGCCGCGCTCGGCTGGTCGGTATCCCGGCAACGGGCCGTACACCAGGACGGCAAGCGGCTATGATGGTCCCAGTCCGGATGGAAAAGCTGGATAAACCGCACGCCTCGTTCGGCCAGCCGACGGGCCAGAATACAGTTGGCGGCATAGCTGCCCGGACGGCGCGAATCGGGGCCGTAAAGGTTGAACGTCTCCTCGGTTTCGTCCTTCAGATCCGTCAGGTCGGGCACGCTGGTCTGCATCCGATACGCCATCTCGTACTGCCGAATACGCGTCGCGATCTCGGGGTCGCCGGTCTCGTCCAGCCGCCGCTGATTGAGCTCGGCCAGACCGTCGAGCATGTTCCGGCGCAGAGGGCCGGGAAGCCCCTCCGGGTCCCGCAGGTACAGCACCGGATCCTTCGCGTTCCGTAGCTTCACGCCCTGGTAGCGGGACGGCAGAAAGCCGCTGCCCCAGTAATGGTCATACAGCGGCTGGTCGCTCGGGCGCTGCATTTTCGACAGCAGCACAAGGTAGTCCGGTAGATTCTGGTTCACCGATCCCAGGCCATAGCTGGCCCACGCTCCCACGCTGGGTCGACCGGGTAGTTGGTTCCCTGTCAGGAACTGAGTCATGGCCGGAGCATGGTTAATTTGGTCGGTGTGCATCGACTTCACAAGGCAAATATCGTCGACGACCTTCCCAAGGTGGGGGAGCCATTCGCCGAGCTCGGTGCCGGACTTGCCATGCCGGATGAACTTGGCGATCGGCGGCATGATCAACTGCTTCTGGTTGGCGGTCATCGTCGTGACGCGCTGGCCTTGGCGGACCGAGTCCGGCAACTCTTGGCCAGCCCATTTGAGCAGGCCGGGTTTGTGGTCGAACAGTTCGAGTTGGGAGGGGCCGCCCGATTGCGTCAGGAAGATGACCCGTTTGGCCTTGGGGGCAAAGTGGGGTAACTTGTCGTTCGCTGCTTCGAGAGCAGAGAGGGCAATCGCACCCAAGGATTGAGACAGGAAAAAGCGGCGATTCATGCGGTTATCCTTCGCGGTGGAGTTTGTAGGGGTAAACCTTGCCGCTGTTCCACTGGCAGACGTAGAGGTTCTGTTCGCGGTCGACGCAGACGTCATGGACATTTTTAAAGAGGGCCGGTTGGGCTTGGAGCAGAAGCTGCAGCCGACCGTCCTTATAGACCGGCGGTTCAGCCCCCGGAGCGGCCACCACACGGTCGTTCTGGTCCAGGATTAAGACGAAACCGCGGCCTTGCCACATCCGGTAGTCCTCGGCGAACATCCCGAAGCAGACGCCCGAATAAAGGTACTGGCCAGAGATCACCGGGCGGCTGACAAAGGCGCCGGGGAGGTAGACGGTGCGGACGTGTTCGCCGGTCAGGGTGAACCAGTGGAACTCGTTCCGAATCCTTTCGGCACAGACGATCAACGGCTCCGGCCCGCGGGTATCGAGGGCCACGCCATGGGCCTGAGCGAATTTTCCCTTGTTGATGGGCTGCAGGCTGCGGCCCCCGAATTTGCTCAGGAACTGCCCGTTTTTATCGTACCGAAAGATATATTGCGAGCCGTACCCGTCGGCGACATAGATATCGCCGGTGGGACCGATGGCGGTTTCCGTCGGGCTGTAGTCTCCGACGTCGACGGGCTTCGGCAGTTCGAGTTCGATGCGGCCTGCGAGCGTAGTCTTCAGCACCCGGCCTGTGCCGGTGTCGGTCAGGTAGAGATGATCGGCGTGATAGGTCAGGCCGTGCGCCCCCTTCAGGTTCAGCGTCCACGCATCGACGAGCTTGCCGGATGTCTCATAGACCAGGACGTTGTTCTGAGCATGGTTCGTCAGCAGGAACAGGCGACCGTCCGTCACTTGGACCATCTCATGGCAGTCGTTGACGGGGTACTTGGCGGGGTCCGCTTGGGACCACTTCGTGTCCAGGCGGTAGCGAAAGTTGGGGGTCGGGGCGAACAGCGTGCTCATTTGTTGGATCCAATGGCGGCGGGAGTTACTCATGGGTGATCGCCTCGTCGAGGTTCAGGATAAGGCTGGCGACCAGCATCGCGGCGGCTCGCTCAGCGGTCGGCTCAGTCTTCGATTTGCCCGAAGCAAGAAGATTCGCAGCGTCCTTCGGGTTAGCTCGGTAGTGCTGCAGCGCGGTGTCGAATTGGCGCTGGAGAATCGCCGCTTCCGCTGCGTCGGGACGCCGGTGCAGAACCCTTTCAAAGATCCGCGCCAGGGGCAGGGTAGCTAGCGCCTGGGAGGCTTCCAGATAGGTTTCGTCGTTCAGTAGGGTCAGCGCCTGCAGCGGCGTATTGGTGCGCGAAGTGCGGACCTCGCAGGAGCGGCGCTGGGCGGAATCGAACAGGAACGTCGGCGCGATCGTGCGGCGCCAGAACGAGTAGAGCGTGCGGCGATACTGCGCTGCTCCTTCGCTGGGGTCGTAGCGAAAGCGGCCCATGAAAAGCTCTTCCCACACCCCTTCCGGTTGATAGGGGCGCACGGGCGGTCCGCCGAAAGCCGGGTTCAGCAGGCCGGCGTAGCGGATGGCGGCGTCGCGCAGCATCCAACTCGGCAGCCGAAAACGGGCTCCCCGGGCGTATTGAAGGTTCGCCGGATCTTGCGCCAGTTGGGCGGGCGTCGCGTGGGAGTCGCGCTGGTAGGCTTCGCTCGATGCAATCAGCCGCAGGATGTGTTTCACGTCCCAGCTCTTCTCAACAAACTCCACCGCGAGCCAATCGAGCAACTCGGGATGCGTCGGCTGGTCGCCCTGCTGGCCGAAATCTTCAGGAGTCCGCACGAGCCCCACGCCGAACATCAGTTGCCAAAGCTGGTTGACGATCACCCGGGCGGTGAGGGGGTTCTCCGGCGAAATCAACCAGTTGCCCAGACCCAGGCGATTGCGCGGCTGGTCCGGAGCCATCGGGAAGATGGCCGGAAGGACATTGGGAGTGACGACCTCGCCTTTTTTATCCCACACGCCGCGAAGCAGAATATGCGATTCGCGCGGCGTGGGGCGTTCCGCCAGCACCATGACGTTCACCTTTGTCGACCCTTTCACCTCGTCGAACTGTCTCTGGGCACGGTCGAACGCGGCGCGGGCGGCGACGTAAGGAGCGTGGTCGGTCAGAAACTGAGCGAAGAGCCGTTCTCGGATATCGGGGACGTTGGCGGCAAGCTGTTCGAGGGGCGCGGGGCCTAGCGTATCTACGGCAGGACCGCGGTCAGCCGTAGCCGAAAGGCGGAAGCGGCCGATGTTCTGGTTCCCCGCCGTCGACCGGTGGCGGAGTTCAATCAGCACCTCCTCCTGCGGGCCGAGGACAAGCGGTTCGGCGAGTTCGAACTGAGCCGTGTGCGGCTTGGCTTTGTCGGCGCCCAAGGTCGTCCAGCCGTTCCGTGGATCGTCGTCCAGGGTGTCCTTAATGTCGCCGTAGTTGTTGTTGGTCTTCTTGTCGGCAGAGTAGTCGGCGACGGCGGTTTTAACCGAGATGTCACGTAGTTGAGAGGTCCCAGGCGTCCGGACTTGGAACTTGACGTCGGTCAGCAGAAACTCGCCGGACTCTTGGCGCGATAGGCGTGGGTTCGGTAGGATCTCGAGCTTGAAGCCGGTCACCCGGGGGAGGGCGACGCGGGTAGCCAGGCGGTAGTCGTCCTGACGCGGCAGGGGGCCTGTCGTTTGGATCGCCGCATCGGACTCGACCGTGAACTGGGTGCCTTCGGCCGAAGTGAGGCTGTGCGGGCGGAGGAGTTGCCAAGCCTGATATCCGCCCTTCACCCGGGCGGTTTGGGCTTCGAGCCATCTGGCGAAGGGCGCTGCGGCGGCCACGCGGGCCAGGCGTTCAGCCGGCTTTCGTTGGTCAAGCAGTTGCTGCGCTTCGGCGATCGCGCGGGCGGCGTACGGCGACTCATACGAGAGATAGGGGTTGGCCTTGCGGCCCGCTTGGCCGTCTTCGTCGATCGAGTTAAAGAACGCAGTAAAGGAGTAGTAATCGCGATGGGCGATCGGGTCGAACTTGTGCGTGTGGCACTGGGCGCAGCCAAGCGTCAGGCCAAGGAAAACCGTGCCGGTCGTGTTGGTTCGGTCCAGAACGTAGTCGATGCGGGACTCTTCCGCCAGGCGCCCCCCCTCCCCGTTGGTCATATGATTCCGGTGGAAGGCGGTCGCAACCTTACTTTCAGGGGTGGGGTTGGGGAGCAGGTCGCCCGCGAACTGGTGGAGGGTGAACTGGTTGAACGGCAGGTTCTTATTGAAGGCGTCGGCGACCCAGTCGCGCCAAGGCCAGTTGGTCCGGTTGTCGTCGGCCTGGAAACCGTCGGTGTCGGCGTAGCGGGCGCCATCGAGCCACCACATCGCCATCCGCTCGCCGTAGTGGGAGCTGGCTAAAAGCTGGTCGAGTAGGGTTTCGTACGGCGCGTCAGAGGTGGGTGGCAGGCCGGTGAGATCGAATGCGAGGCGGCGACGAAGGGTATGGGCCGGCGCTTTGGGATTAGGGTCCTTAACGCGCAGCAGGGCGTCGATTGGGTTGGCCTTGGCCGGAACCGACGGGCGCTGTGGCTTGATGAAGGCCCAGTGCTGGCCCCAAATCGCGCCGTCGGCGATCCAACGCCGAAGCAGCTCGACTTCGGCCTCCGTCAAGGGAGCCTTATGCGACCGCGTGGGCGGCATCAAAAGAGCCGGCTTGGCCGGAGCGACCCGAGCGATCAGTTTCGAAATCGCCGGGTTGCCTGGGACGATGACGGCCAGAGCGCCCTCGCGCGTATCAAGACGGAGGTTGGCCATGCGGGAAGAAGGGTCAGGCCCGTGGCAGCTGATGCACTTATCCGAGAGGAGCGGCAGAATCTCGCGGCTGAAATCAATGGCCCAAGCGGCGGGGACCGAGAGCAGGAGCAACGCGAGGAGGCGAACCATAACTCTGATAGTGGGGCATCCGGTAACCCGGCGGGAATGGCGGAAGCGGCTAAAGAGTTGTATTATTCGACTATGGGCGGAATGCGCGAAAAGTCAGAATTTCTTTTTTCCTTCTACGCCTCAGCAAATACGTTGGTACAAGACGTGTTTTATACGGTTCCGCGGGCGGGCCACATGTTGGCGGCGAGTGATCACGTCGTGCGGCGGGAGCATTTCCCCGGCCATGAACTGATTTACTGCTTGGCAGGACGGGGGTATGTCCGCGTCGAAGGGGTAACGCATCAGGTCGGGCCCGGGGATTTGGTGTGGGTGAACTGCCACC
>CANNLB010000085.1 GCA_947505565.1 Acidobacteriota bacterium
CCATCGCCAACCGCGCCCGCAGCGCCCCGTAGGTCCGGCCACGCTCGGTACGCGTCAACAAAACGGCCGAAGCCCGACCGAGCACCTCCGGCATCTCTCGCAATCGTCCCAGCGGAAACGACGCATCGCCCGCAAACGGATCCCGCGCATCGAGCAACACCAAATCAAACTCGCGCGCCAACCCGTAGTGCTGAAATCCATCGTCCAGCAAAAATAGCTCCGGCTGCAGCGCCGCCTCCATCGCCCGGCCCACCGCGTACCGATCCCCGCCCACCCCCACATGCGCCGCCCCCGACCGCACAAAAATCTGCGCTTCGTCCCCCGTCCGCTCCACTGCCATCGCTGTCCCCCGCGGAATCACTGTCACCGGTTCGGTCAGCAACCGTTTGTAACCCCGCGTCAGAATCGCTGGATTTGCAAACTGCCGCGCCAACCGCAACACCGTCGGCGTCTTCCCTGACCCACCCATACTGATCCCACCAACGCTCACCACCGGCGTATCCAACCGCCGCACCGCCGCCCGCTGTCGATTCCACCGCCCTCCCCTCTTCCACAGCCACGCGAGCGGAGCCAGCAGCAGCCAGAATAACCACGGATGCAGCGGCACCGGCCAAGCTCGTTCAACCTCGTCCCGCAAAACGCCCAACGTCCGCCCCAGCGCTCCGCGCCGCTGCTCGGCCAGCGCTTTCGCCCGCCCGCCCCATTCGCCCGGGTCCCGCAGCAACTCCATCACCACCGCCGCCAAGTCCGTCCGTCCGCACCGCTTTAATCCGCCCCCCGCCGTAAACGCCGCCGCGATCTCGGCAAAGTTCTCCATGTGCGGTCCAGCCACCACCGGCTTGCCCAACAACCCCGGCTCCAAAATATTGTGGCCGCCCCGCCGCGCCAGGGTCCCCCCCATCACCACCAAGTCCGCCAGCCGAAACAACCCGCTCAACTCTCCCAGCGAATCCAGCAGCAAAACCCCCGGAGCCGCCATCGGCGTCAACGACGTCCGTCGCCGAAAGGGAATCCCCGCCGCCGCCAACTTCTCCGCCACTAAGTCAAAACGCTCCGGCTTCCGCGGTGCCAGGATCATCACGAGACCCGGAAAACCCCGGACCCACTCCCCCCACGCCGCGATCACCAAATCGTCTTCGTCAATATCCTCGCAATGCGTGCTCGCCACCACCAGCACCTTCTCCGCCCCAGTCACCCAAGCCGTCACATCCGCTGGCGTCGAAATCTTCTCCGGGTCAAAATCGTACTTCAAGTTGCCGTTGTCGATCGCCTCGGTTGCCCCAAGTGCTCTATATCGATTCCGGTCTTGCGCGCTCTGCGTCAGCACCCGATGCGGAATCGCCATCACCGGTCGAAACAGCCATCGAAACCGCTCGTAGCGCGGCAGCGCCCGGTCCGAGATTCTCCCGTTCACGACGATCAGCCGCGCTCCGCTCCGCCGCGCCTCCCGCCACAGGTGCGGCCAAATCTCCGTCTCTAGAATCACCACCAGCGTCGGTCGCAGCGCCCGCAAAACCCGGCGCACGGCAAAGCAAAAATCGAGCGGCGTGTAGAAGACTCCGTCAGTCCAACTCGCCAGTTTCTCCTCGGCCATCCCCCGACCGGTCGTCGTCGTCGTCGAAACATAAATCGGAGTGTCCGGGTACTCCGTCCGCAGCGCCCGAACGAGTTCCACGGCGCTGAGCACCTCACCCACCGACACCGCGTGCAACCAAATGCCCCCGGGTGCCGTCACAGCAAAAGGCAGACCGCCGAACCGCTCCGGCAGCGTTTTGCCGTACCGAACCATCAAAAACACAAAAAGCGCGGGAAATCCCACGAATTGCGCGAAGCGATAAAGAAGAAAAATAAAGGTCTGCAATCGACAGCCCCCAGTATAGCCGCGTCCCCTACAATGAAACTCATGAAGGCTCTCTGCGTCGCCCTATTCCTCACCGCCTCCGCACAGGCAGAAAAGAAGCCAGAACCCTTTCGGCCCGCCGCCATCGAGACCTACGCTTCCATGCAAACCAACCAAGGGCTCGCCGTCGCCGCCGTCGCCTACGATGACGCCGACGAGGCCAAGGCCGCCTTCGGCAAAGTGAACCCCTATGAGCACGGCATCCTGCCCGTTCTCCTGCTCCTCAAGAATGAGAGCAAGAAAACGCTGAACCTCGAACGCGCTCGTTTCCAGTACCTCGTCCCCGGCTCCCGCAAGCTCGACGAAACCCCAGCCGAAGACCTCGCCCGCTTGAAGGGCCCGGTCCGCCCCCGCTACAACCCGACTCCGCTACCGACCACCATTCCCGGTATGAAACGAAACAAAAACCCGCTCCAAAGCCCGGTCATCATAGAAAGAGCCTTTTCCGCCAAAATGCTCCCCCCCGGCGAGTCGGCCTATGGCTTCGTCTATTTCCAGACCGGTCATTCCCGCACTGCCCGCCTGTACATCACCGGCATCACCGAAGCCCAGACGAGCCAGGAACTCTTCTACGTCGAAGTCCCGCTCGGCTCGAATTAAACATGGACCGTATCACTCTAATCTCTACCGGCGGGACCCTCGAAAAGAGCTACTCCGAGCAAGCCGGAGGAGTCCAGAACAAAGAAAGCAAAGTCGAGCAGTATCTTCGTCAACTCCGTCTGCCCGACCTCAACGTCGAGACGATCCGTTTAATGAACAAGGATAGCCTCGAGATGACCGACGGGGACCGTCAGTTCATCTTGGCCGCCGTCCGCCATCACGAACCCGGGGCCAAAGGCATCGTGATCACCCACGGCACCGACACCCTGGTCGAAACAGGAAAAGTGCTCGCGGCCGGTCTCCCGAACCTGATCGTTCCCGTCATTCTGACCGGAGCGATGACCCCACTCGGCTTTGAAGGCTCCGACGGGCTCCAGAATTTAACCGAGAGCCTGCTCGCCGCCCGACTCCTCCCGGCCGGGGTCTACCTAGTCATACATAGCCAGGTATTCCCCATTGACAACGTTTACAAGGACCGCGAGGTCGCCCGCTTTAGGCGGCTTTCTGCGGCACAACCACCGCCGGTTTCGGCGTAGCCGGGACTACTTTCGGAGCCGCCGGTTTCGGCGCACCCGGGACTACTTTCGGAGCCGCCGGTTTCGGCGCACCCGGGACTACTTTCGGAGCCGCCGGTTTCGGCGCACCCGGGACTACTTTCGGAGCCGCCGGTTTCGGCGCAGCCACGGGCGGATAACCTTCGCGCCGAACCACGACGCGCATCTTCACCGGGACCGCCGGAGAATCGCCACGGCCTTTCGGCACATTAGCCACCTTGGCCACCAACTCCTGCCCCTCAATCACCTGCCCGAAAATCGTGTGCCGCCCGTTCAAATGAGACGGGGTGCCCTCCGTGATAAAGAACTGGCTCGAGCCCGTGTTCGGTCCGGCGTTGGCCATCGCCAAGCGTCCAGGAACGTCAAACTTTAAAGAAGGGTGAAACTCGTCCGGAATCGGATCGGTGCCGCCAGTGCCTGTCCCGAGCGGATCGCCGCCCTGGATCATGAAGCCCGGGATCACCCGATGGAACGTCAGCCCATTATAAAGGGGCAGCTTCGATTTCACTCCCGTTCGCGGGTTAGTCCATTCTTTTCGTCCCATCGCGAGATCGGAGAAGTTCTTCACCGTGATCGGAGACTCGGCGACGAACATCTTCGTAACAATTGTGCCCAGTGTGACCGCCCCTTGAGTGATCGTAAAGTAGGCGTAGGTGCCGGGTTCACGAGCCGGCTTGGCCGGGGCCACCGCTGGTTTGGGAGCGACCACAGCGGGTTTGGGAGCGGCAGGCTTCGGAGCCGCCGCGGGAGGCTGCGCCAGGAGCATCGCCGGCGCCACAAGTAAAAGCCATCGCAGATTCATATCTGCCAGCTTAAACCGTAACCCCCTCCGCGTGCATCTAAAGCTTTATGAATCCAACTGAAATCACGACTTTAGGCGGAGGTTGCTTCTGGTGTCTGGAAGCGGTATTCGACCGAATGAAGGGCGTGCTATCCGTCGAATCCGGGTACATGGGAGGCCAAGTCGTCAACCCAAGTTACGAGGCCGTCTGCTCGGGGACAACCGGTCACGCCGAAGTGATCCGGATCACCTTCGACCCGTCAAAAGTGACTTTTAACGATATTTTGACGGTGTTTTTCGCCGTTCATGACCCGACGACATTGAACCGCCAGGGCAACGACGCGGGAACGCAGTATCGGTCGGCGATCTTTTACGAGTCGCCCGAGCAGTTGCAAATCGCCCGCACCGCAATCAAGACGCTGGACGTGGCCGACTCGGTCGTTACCGAAGTCACCCCGGCCGTCGTTTTCTACGAAGCCGAAGCCTACCATCAGGAGTACTTTGCACGGAACCCCAACGGCGGCTATTGCCAGTTCGTGGTTCGACCCAAAGTTGAAAAATTCAACCGGTACTTCGCGGAATTCGCGCTGTAAGAAAGTCTGGCGGAGAGATAGGGATTCGAACCCTAGGTACCGTTTCCAGTACGACGATTTAGCAAACCGTTGCTTTAGACCGCTCAGCCATCTCTCCGCGAGTTAGGGCCGGTCGATTTCTAGAATACCACAACTACTTTTTCTCGAACACTGCCAGATACTGCGACTTTGGCAAAAACTCTTCCCGACGGACCGAACGGAACCCGAAACCCTCGATTTGGTCGACGACCCCAGCCTCGTCCAACCGAATATGGTGCAGTGCGAAGTTCGGGTCCGCCCCAGCCATGGCCCCGGGCCGCTTGTAGTAGTCGACAATCGCCAACTGCCCTCCAGGCTTCAGCGCCTTCCGAATCCCGGCCATCATCTCGGCCGGGAAATCGAAGTGGTGATACGCATCCAGTATAAAAATCAAGTCCGCGATTCCGGCGTCGAGCTTAACGTCCCTGTCCGACCCCAGGACGAAGCTAACGTTGCCGAACGCACCGGCCTTCGTTTTGGCCTTTGCTAGAAAATCCGGAAAAATATCCTCGGCAATCACTTGGCCCGTTTTACCGACTGCTTCGCTCACAAAAGGAAGCATGTAGCCGACGCCGGTTCCGATGTCGACCACCGTCATGCCCGGCCCGATCTTCATCGCAGCGATTAACTGCTTTGGCTTCTGCCGTGTATCGCGATGCTCTCCGTCCAGCGTGGCGGCCATCCCGGCTCGGCCTTCCGCCGTTTTGTAGCGATCATTCGAGCCGGGGGCCGCTTGGCCCCACAGCGAAAGGAACGAAACGAAGCCAATCAGAATCTTCATAGCGCAGTCTCCATCGGCAGGGCCAATACCGGCTCCACCATAAAGTCGAGTTTCGCCATTTCGGCGACAGCCTCTTGCACGCTTTGTTCGGAGGTCGGTTCGACGGTGATGACGAACGGCAGGGCCGCTTTATCTTCGTTGGGCAGTTGCAGGACAGCGTCGAGCCCGATCTTCTTTGCCGCCAGGATGCTGGCCAACGCCGCGATGATGCCGGGCTCATCCCGAACAAAGAAGCGCAGATAATAAGCTCGTTTCTGCTTCAGGACGCTGACGGGCCGGTTGGCTTCGAGGCGGTCGTGGGCGAAGGGGCTGACGCGGGTCGGGCTGCCGCTGCGAATTTCCCTAGCCACGCGCATCAGGTCACTGACGACGGCGACTCCGGTAGGGTGCGGCCCGGCGCCGCGACCGTAGTAAAATGTGTCGGCGCCGTATTTGCCACGTACCCAAACTGCATTGTAAGCACCTTTTACGCTGGCCAAAATCGTTGATTCCGGAATCAGGGCGGGACGAACCGAAAGGATCAATCCTTCGCCGGTTAACCGGGCTCCGCAGAGAAGGCGGATCGTATGGCCCAATCGATGGGCGTATTGAAAGTCGATCGGGGAGATGCGACGAATGCCTTCGGTGAAGATATCGGCGGCGGTGATTTTTTCACCGAAGGCGAGCGCCGCGAGGATCGCCAGTTTACTGCGCGCATCGAAGCCGTCAACGTCCGCAGTGGGGTCGGCTTCGGCGTAACCGAGGCGCTGCGCTTCGGCCAGGACGTCGGCGAAGGCCGTGCCGTCTCTCTCGATTTCGGTAAGGATGTAGTTGCTGGTTCCGTTCAGAATACCGTAGAAAGCTTCGATTCGGTCGCCGCTGATGCCTTCGCGCAGGACGGTATGCACCGGAATGCCGCCGGCGACGCTGGCTTCCATCGCGATGTTCGCACCATGGACGATGGCCGCGTCAACCAGCGCCGGGCCTTGGGCGGCCATGAGCTCTTTGTTCGCGGTGACGACGCTTTTGCCCGCGGCGAGGGCCGCCTCGATGATCTCCTTCGCCACGCCTTGACCGCCGATGAGTTCGGCCACAATTTCGACTTCCGGGTGGTTTACGACTTCGCGCCAATCGGTCGTAACCAGCGCATCGGCGAGGGCGGAGGGAATCTGCTTGCCTTCGATCGTTCGAGCACAGAGCGCCTTGACGACCAAGCGAAAACCAAGTTTCTGTGCGATCGAATCGCTCGTCTCGGCCAGAATCGCCATGGTTCCCGAGCCGACGTTGCCTAATCCGACAATCCCAATATTGACATCACGCATAAGCCGCTATGATAGCAATATGGCGTTTCAAGCCCTGTTTTTGCTGGTATTGGCCGGTGCCGTGTGGGCCCAAGGCCTGCCGCGATCAGCCGGCGACTTGTCACCGAATGAGTCCCCGATGCGCGGCCCCGATGGCAAAGACCGAACCCAGGATTTGCTCAAAGCGGATCTGGCTTCGAACCTAAAGGATCTGGAAACGATCAAGCGGCTAAGCGAAGAGATCACGATGGAACTCAAAAAGCATGACCGGCATGTGCTTTCGGTCGGGGCGTTGAAAAAGCTGGACGAGATGGAAAAGCTCACGAAACGAATTCGGGGCCGGATGAAACGATTTTAATGGCTCTCTTTTTCCTGTTGGCTTTTGGGCTGATCTACGAGGCGCCGACGGCGGCAAAGCCGCTCGAAATCGACGGGAAGATGGACGAAGCCGCATGGCAGAAGGCCCCCTGGACTCCGTTTTTCGTCGATATCGAAGGCGACGCCAAACCGAAGCCGCGCTTTAAGACGCGGGCGAAGATGCTGTGGGACGACAACTACCTCTACATCGCCGCCGAGATGGAGGAACCCAACTTATGGGCGACCTACGACAAGCACGACATGGTGATTTTTCACGAGCACGATTTCGAAGTCTTTCTGGACCCGGATGGGGACGGGCTCGACTATTTTGAGTTCGAGATCAACGCGCGGAACACCGGCTGGGACCTCCACCTCGACCGACCGTACAAGGACAATGGCAAGGCCGACAACGACTGGGCGATTCCCGGGTTGACGACGGCGGTTTCCCTGCGAGGCACGTTGAATCAACCAGGCGATCAGGACAGCGGCTGGACGGCGGAGATGGCATTTCCCTGGAGCGCGTTCAATCGGGGCAAACGGCCGGCCGTGGCGCCGAAGCCGGGCGAAGCATGGCGCATCAATTTTTCGCGGGTGGAATGGCACCTCCGCGTTACCGACGGCAAATACGAGAAGGTGCCGGGAACGAAGGAAGACAACTGGGTTTGGTCGCCGCAAGGCGTGATTAACATGCACGTACCAGAAAAATGGGGAGCGGTCCGGTTCCGATAGGCCCGCCGCATGTTAATCTGACCGCAATGCCCTCCACGCGTCTGAAATCGCAACTCATGACCGCTTCCGAGATTGACCGCACGTTGGTCCGCTTGGCCCACGAGGTTCTCGAGAAGACTACCGACCTGGACAAACTCGCTTTTATCGGCATTCGCCGGCGCGGGGTCCCGCTGGCCAAGCGCTTGGCCGCCAAGATCAAGGACCTCGAAGACCGCGAAGTGCCAACCGGCACCC
>CANNLB010000086.1 GCA_947505565.1 Acidobacteriota bacterium
GTACAGGTCGACATCCACGTTCGAAGTCTGGGACTCCAACCGGATCTCCAACCGCGTCGCGCCCGTTGGTACGTCGATGCGATAGGCGTTGCCGCCGCCGAGCAGGGTGCCCGCCGTCGTCGGTTCAAGCGTAATCGCCCGTGCCGTTCCCGACGTTAAAACCACCGGGCCAGACGCGGGAGGCGGGGCCGTACCACCGGTCACCGTAGCCGTGAGTCGCGTCAAAATTCGAGTATTCGCCGTAAACACTCCGAGATGAATGAAGTACGTTCCCGCGCGTAGCGCCGGGGTCGTCGAGGGGGTAATCGTGATCACTTCATTCGCCGCGTCGCCTTCCGATCGATGGTCCGCCAAAACGGCCCGATCGGCGACCACCGACTCCTGTCCGAATCGCGAATAGAGGTCGACGTCAACGTTCCGCGTTTCGGTCTCCAACCGGATCTCCAGCCGCGTCGCTCCCTGGGGCACGTCGATGCGATAGGCGTTGCTACCGGTCAGCAACGTTCCCGCCGTGGTCGGCTCCAGAGTAATCGCCCGCGCCACACCCGACGTTAAAGCTACCGCGTTTGACGTCGTCGGGGGCGGAGTTGTCGTTCCTCCTCCTCCCGTCACGATCGCGGTCAACGTTCCTCTGGCCTCGACTCCGGTCGTAAACAGAGCCATGGCGATGAAGTAGGTTCCCGCTCGCAGCGCCGGAGAGGACGTAGGGGTAATCACAATCGTCTCATCGCCGCTGTCGGTCGCCGCTGAGAAGTCCGAGGTTACCCGACCTTCCGCCAACACCGGAGCGCTTCCGGCCCGGGCGAACAGGTCGATGTCGACGTTCGGCGTGCTCGTCCGCAGCTGAATCTCGAGTCGGGTCGCGCCCTGCGGCACGTCCACCCGATAGCTGCCCGGCAGCAGCGAAGCGCCCGCCACCGGTCCCACCGTGACGTTAGCTGCCACGTTACTCGTCAGCAGCGTTCCGGTTGTTCCGCCCCCGGTCGGAGGCGGCGTCGGCGTCGGGCCGGTTGTCCGTTCTTCGAGAAATCCTTGCAAGGTCGGGTATGCCGTGGAAAACCTTCCGTAAAAATCGTAGGCCGGGGTAAGGTCACATTCCGTTTTCCCGGCTGGCGGTTTCGGCCCGCCCGACAACATGCCCACAATCAAGCCTTCGTTTGTGAAAATCGGCGAACCGGACGAGCCGCCCTCGGTCACGCCCGTTCGCCAAACAATCGTGTGGAACTTCGGTTCCGGCCGACCCCGTGTTGGAATCGGCTCCGCTCGGTTTCCGAACGAAATCCGCTTGTAGTCGCCGGTGGGATGGTGTATCCCGGTCACCGCTGTGCCCATCGGCAGCTCCTCCGGCATCCAACCGGCAAACGTGACGCCGTTCGGGAGCGTCCCCGTCAACCGGAGGAGCGTAAAGTCGCCTTGCTCCATCGAACCGCCCGCCAGATAGGTCGCCCCGGACGTCGTCGGTACATCCCGCAGACTCCGCGGCGCCCCATTGCAAACGCTGGACTGATAGAACCAGAACGCCTGCACCGAACGCGCTTCGGTGTCGTTGCTGATGCAGTGATCGGCCGTCAAAAAGTAGGGAATTCCGCTGTTGTTTCTCGTGTTGACGAGCGCACCCGAGCAAAGGGCCCCGCCGCCGTTGGTTTCGAACAGGTACCGGGCCACGCCCCGCGCCTTCTCCGCCCATTCCGGGTAGCAGGTCACGTCCAGGTTGCAACTCAGTGCGGCTGCCCGAGTAGCACCAGCGGTCCCGACATTCGCCGAGATATGGCTGAATCGGCCCAGTTGGAACGGCAGCATCCGCGGAGCACCCGCCGCCACCTCAAACTCCAACACCACCGATTCGCCTTCCACGAGCCCCGACCAGGTATTCTCGCCGCCTTCGTACGGACCAACCGGCTGCGTAGGGTTCGTTTCGTCGCCCGGATACAACCAAACTCGTCCCACCCCGGCCGCAAAGTTAACAAACTCGAGCCGGAGGCCGGTAGCGCCCGGCGATCGCAGCGCCGCCTGAAACACCGCCCGTCCGTCCGGTAACTCGCTCCACTTCCCGCGACCCAAAAACTCATCGCCGCCCAAGCGATGGACCCCGGCCCGCATCACCCCGGGCTTCAGCATTTTTGGGGCGCGTTCGGCCTCCGAGATGGGGCCCAGCCAGAATTCCGTCGGCCGACCGACCCGCGCCAGCGGCCGGTTCACCGGCGCGCGATCCACCGTTTTCAGTGTGAATGGCGGCACGGGGGCCGCCCACAGGGCGCTCGCGCTCACAAACAAAAGGGTGAATCGAAGGAACATAGTTAGCCTCACGAGAACAAACGTGGAATCAGCGAGCAACATCGTCGGGGAATTCAATCAAATTTCGGGCTCCCAACGAGCGCCAGAATGCCAAGACGCTGATCGACAGGATCAGAAAAAATGTTGCGAATGCTGTTGGAGCGTACCAGACGTTCCAGTCCAGCCCCAAGACCAAGGAATTGGAACAGTTGAAGAAAAACATCGCCGCAATAATCGCAATCAACCCCAACCGCAGCATCAGGAAGCTCAGCGCGGAAAACAGAACCACGTAGGTGGCATATGTTGTGGCCCACTCCGACGGTTGGCTGGTTCCACTCGCCTGCCCCGCAAAAATCAGGGCCATCACCAGCGCCGCGATCCAATCCCGGCGCAGCAGGGTTCGGAGTCCGCTCATCACCAGGAAGAGCAGCAGTCCCGCTTGTAAGCTGCCAACCAGCAAATCGCAGATTTTGCCAAACCACTGCCTCGTCCCCAATAGTTCGGCGTCCCAGCCTCCGATTCCTGGTCCCTGGATTCCCAGGCGGAGGTTTTCGTATGCCAGTACTGCCATCATGAGCAGCAGTCCTGCCGCCCCCCCGATGAGCACATGGCTCCAGACCAGCGCGTCTTTCCACTGCCCGGCCAGCAATCGGTTCCAGGTCACAATCGATTGCGGCCAGCGCGCCCGCAGCGAAGGCTCAATCGCCAGATAGACCAGCCAGAGGATAGCGCCAAAAAACAGGCCCTGCGCCAAAATGTCGAAGATCATCGAGACAAAGCTCGTCGTCGGGACGAAATGCGCGTTACTCAGCCAGGTCAACACCACCAAGAGCCCGGCTAAGATCGCTATCCGCAGAGCGCCCCTCCGGTCGATCCTTCCCGACTTCCAGTTCCGCCGCGAAAGGAGCAGCACGAAGAAAGTGCCTATGGCAAGTCCCACCAGCGAAATGGTCCGCTGCAGGGGGCTGGCCAACTCCCCAGTTCCGTCCTTCATCCAAGGCCACCGGATTTTTACCTCGGTCACCTGCCCCTTCCACGAACCGATCTGGACGACCAACACTGTATCTGGGATGCCGGGGTGGGATCCGCGCCAGGCTTGGAACTGCTCAGCTGGAACAGTTGGGCTATCCAGCGGCGGAACCGGCGCAAACTTGCTGTAGTCGAGTTCAGCCGCACGGAAGATCTCCTCGGTCGCCAGCGCCGGCCCTGTCGGAGCGGCAGCATACGGTACTCCGCGGAACCCTCGCAACCGGCCTTGGCTATCCGTTTCGATTTGCACCATTCCGGGTGCGATCGGAGCTGGGTTCGTTTCGGTTACTGTTCCTCGCGGCATCGCCGCAAGCGGGACTAGCGCTTCTCGATATTGCACCAGTCCCGGCCCTTCAGCCGCCAGCCAACGGTCCCAAGCCCTTTCGGGAAGAGTTTGCAGGTGCCGCAACAGCAAGGGCCGTTCGAATAGCCGGACCGCCGTGTCGGCTGGCTTCTGGTTGTATCCGAAACGCACGGCCATCTCTCTCGCTTTCTGCTTCAGTACATCGGGTGGGAATTCGGTGGGGGCTCGGTGGATCGCGTGCTGCTGTTGCCGAACCCAGGGCAAGGCGATGAGGCACAGCAGGATGGCCGCTAGACAGGGGATGGAATACTTGAGGGCTAACCCCTCGGTGGCCCCAGCGGCGGCGACCATTTCGGGCGATGGCGTTTCCCCCGCGGCCAGGGCGGCGGCTAGCGGATCGCCGCCGGGTAGCGCCGCTGCCACCGCCAAGGCGGAGCCCGGGCGTCGCGCTGGATTCGGGTCGAGACAGCGCAACAGCGCCCTCTCCACCGCCGGGTCGACGTCCGCCACCAGCGAACTGACGCTGCTCGGTCGGGCCGACTCCTGTAGGGCGATCAACTCCTGAACGGTTCCGGCCTTGTACGGCCGCACGCCACTGAACAACTCATACAACACCAGCCCGAGAGCGTAGATATCGCTCTTGGCCGTTACCTCGGTGCCCTTCAACTGCTCCGGCGACATGTAGGCCGGAGTGCCGTTCCGCGCCTCGGGGCCGGAAAGTTGATCGGCAATCGCCGCTAATCCAAAGTCCAGAATCATCACTTCGCCCTTTTTGTTGAGCATGATGTTCTGCGGCTTCAGATCGCGATGGATGACTCCTTTGTCGTGCGCCGCTTGCAGGCCGGCACAGATCTTGCGGGCAATTTCGGTAGCTTTGGCCGCTGGTAAGCGGCCGATCCTGCGGAGCAGGGTCGACAGGTCCTCGCCGTCGACGTACTCCATCGAAAGGAAGGGAATCCCGTCGACTTCCCCGATGTCGTACACGCGGCATACATTCGGATGCGAGACTTGGCGGGCCACTCGGACTTCGCCTTGGAACCGTTCGAGCAGGCGATCGTTCTTGGCGGCGGCCTCGCGCAGGAACTTCAGGGCGACGGACTGTCCCAGCGCTAGATCGGTCGCTCGATAGACCTCTCCCATCCCGCCTTCGCCGAGAATGCCGATGATGCGGTAGCGGCCGCCGAGTAGAGTCCCCGAGACGAACCGCCCTTCTTCGGAGGTGCCGCGCCGGACGATTGAGTCGGTTTGGGTCGTCGTTACATCGCGCAGCGGGTCCATCTAGACTAATAATACTGCGAATGCTTCTCTTTTCTCAGTACGGTGAGCGGGTGCAGGCACGGGTTACTTCCTTCTATGGGATAGGGGTGGTGACGCGGGATATTCAGGACCCGTTGACAGGGGACTTGAGCGGCGCGGAGATTCATCTCGACCACCTCCTCGGCGCCGAGGAGCGGTTGTTTTTGTTGGGCCATTTGTTCGGCCATACGGTGCAGTGGAACGTCCATCCGGGCGCGTTTGAAATTGGTCGGCTCCGAGAGTCGCCCGTGGTGGATGCGGACCTGCCAGTGATTATTGCTTATGAGGGGCAGGGCGGGGCCTATGCGCTGCAGCTTTTTTGTGACGTGGGGATCACCGACGCCGATCAGTGATTTTCCGACTATACGGCCTGCGATATGGCGCATTTTGACTTTCTACTATCGAACCGGCGAACAGCGGCCGTTCTTAAGCTTTCGGAAGTCGGGCCCGGACTTGGATTGATCCGCTCCCGATTCCGCCGTTCACCCCGGTGGCCCGGATCTTGCGCCGCGATGGGGTGGTGATTTAAGCCAGCAGGTCGCGCTTCACTTCGCCGTGGACGTCCGTGAGCCGGAAGTTACGGCCCTGGAATTTGTAGGTCAGCTTCAGGTGGTCCAAGCCGAGTTGGTTGAGAATCGTTGCGTGCAGGTCGTGGACGTGAACCTTGTCCTTGGCCACGTTGAAGCCGAGTTCGTCGCTTTCGCCATAGGTGAAGCCGCGCTTGAAGCCGCCGCCGGCCATCCACATCGTGAAGGCGTTGGGATGGTGGTCGCGTCCATCGTTGCCGCCCTGGACCATTGGGGTTCGGCCGAACTCGCCGCCCCAGATGACGAGCGTATCGTCGAGCATCCCGCGCTGCTTGAGATCCTGAATCAGTGCCGCGCAGGCCTGGTCTGTGTCCTTGCAGTTCTGCTTGATGTCCTTAACCAGGCTGCCGTGCTGGTCCCAGGCCTCGTGGAAGATCTGGACGAAGCGGACGCCCTTCTCGCTCAATCGCCGGGCCAGCAGCACGGTGTTGGCAAAGCTGGGCTTGGCCGGGTCGGCCCCGTACATGTCGAGGATATGCTTCGGTTCCTGGGTCAGGTCCATGACGCCCGGGGCGCTCATTTGCATCCGGTAGGCCATTTCGTAGCTGGAGATGCGGGTGGCAATCTCGGGGTCGCCGGTCGAGTCGAGTCGCATCTGATTCAACCGCTTGATGGATTCGAGCGAATCCTGCTGGAGTTCGCTGTCGACGCCGGCCGGGTTTGAGAGATAGAGTACCGGGTCACCGGTGGAGCGGAACTGGACGCCTTGGTGACTCGTCGGCAGGAAGCCGGAGCCCCAGCAGGAGTTACCGCCGCTGGGCCCTTTTTTGCCGGTGGAGAAGACGACGAAGGCCGGCAGGTCCTTCGACTCGCTGCCGAGGCCATAGGTGACCCAGGAGCCCATGCTGGGTCGGCCGAAGATCATGCCGCCGGTGTTCATGAGGAGCTGGCCGGGGGCGTGGTTGAACGCGTCGGTCGACATGCTCTTGACGATGGTGATGTCGTCGACGACTTTGCTTAGATGGGGGAGCAGTTCGCTGAGTTCGGCCCCGCTCTGCCCGTATTTGGCGAAGGGGAACTTAGGGCCGAGGAGCTTGGAGTTCGGATTGATGAATGCCGCCCGGTAGCCCTTCAGCAGTTCGGCGGGCGGCAGTTGGCCGTCGAACTTGGCGAGCTGGGGTTTGTTATCGAACATCTCTAGGTGGCTCGGGGCTCCGGCCATGAACAGGAAGATGACCCGTTTGGCCTTGGGCGCGAAGTGGGGCTGCTGACTATTGGCGGCGGCGAGAGCGTTCATCGCCATGGCACCGAGGCCGACCCCGCATTGTTCGAAAAACCAACGTCTGTTGTGGCTCATGGTCGTTACTCCTTCGTGATGGTTTCGTCGAGGTTGAGCAGGACTCGGGCGATAGTGGTCCAAGCTGCCGCGGTGGCGGGCGAGACGCCGGTGGGCGGGTCGCCGCCGAGGAGTTCTTTCGCGTTGAGCTTGCCGTCGGCGAAGCGGCGGGTCTGTTTTTCGAGCATGGCGAGGAGAACTGTTCTCTCTTCGGCCATGGGGCGCCGCGAGGCGACGCGGCGGAAGGCGAACTCGATACGGTCGGTGTCAGATTTGCCCCCTTCGCGGATGGTCTTCAGGGCGAAGGCCCGGGCGGCTTCCAGGAACATCGGTTCGTTCAGGGCGGTGAGCGCTTGGAGCGGGGTGTTCGAACGGGAGCGGCGGACGCAGGCGACGTCGCCATTGGGGGCGTCGAAATTGGACAGCATCGGGTACGGCACCGAGCGGTAGCGGTGAGTATAGACAGCGCGGCGGTAGCGTTCGTCGCTTTTCTCTTCGTTCCAGATCTTCGGGCCGTAGGAGTTGGGCGGCAGGAAGAGGAACTCGGGCGCGGCGGGGTAGACGGCGGGGCCGCCCATCTTCGTGTTCAGCAGGCCGGAGACGGCCAGGGTGATGTCGCGGACGATTTCGCCTTCGACGCGGAAGCGGGGGCCACGGCCGAGCCAGCGGTTGAACTGGTCCTTCGAGAGCGACTCAGGGGTGGCCTTCGAACTCTGCTGGTAGGTCTCGCTTGTGACGATGAGCCGATGGAGCTTCTTCATGCTCCAGCCGGACTCCATGAACTCGACGGCGAGGAGGTCGAGCAGTTCGGCGTTAGATGGCGTATCGCTTTGCTTGCCGAGGTCTTCGGGCGTAGTGACGAGGCCTTGGCCAAAGTAGCTTTGCCAGACGCGGTTGACGAAAGCTCGGGCGGTGGTCGGGGCTTGGCGATCGACCATCCATTTGGCGAAGGAGAGGCGGCTGCCATCGGCGTCGGCGGGCAGTGCGTTCAGGAAGGCGGGGACGCCGGGTTGGACGGTTCTACCGGGCTTGAGGAAGTCGCCGCGGA
>CANNLB010000087.1 GCA_947505565.1 Acidobacteriota bacterium
ACTTGATCATGCTGGTGATGAATGCGCGGGGTGTGGATAAGCTGCTTTCGAGCAAGTTTACATTGGGAGGGGAAGGATCGGTGGCGGCGGGTCCGGTGGGTCGTACGACGACGGCGCAGACGGATGCGCAGATGCACGCGGAGATTTTGTCGTGGTCGCGTTCGCAGGGTTTGTTTGCCGGTTCGGCGCTGACCGGAGCGACGTTGCGGCAGGACCTGGATGACAACCGCGAATTGTACGGTAAGAAGCTTGAGAACCGGCAGATTGTGACTTCCGGGATGCGGGCTCCAAAGGCGGCGTTGCCGCTGTTGACGCTGCTGAATAAGTATTCGCGGCGGGAGAACGGCGGGCCGGCGAAGGTTTCGAGTCAGTAGTGATGGTTATAACGAGAACGAATATGAAACGAATTACTGGATTATTTCTTGCTTGCGGATTACTGACGGCGCAACAGTCGGAGAATGCGCAGCGAATGGCGGCGGGGTCGAACCCGATTTTTAGGACGTCGGTGACGGCGCGGACAATGAAAGCGGTGAATTATCGGCACCGGAGTGGTGCTACGACGATCAATTTTCGAGGGACCGACCTGCTGGCGAAAGCCCGCGGAGAGGCCAAAGTGGAGAGCAAGCAGGGTTATATCGAGATCGAAGTGGAGTTCGATGACTTGCAGGCAGCGAGCAAGTTTGGCAGCGAGTATTTGACTTATGTGATGTGGGCGATCAGCCCGGAAGGCCGCGCGGTGAATCTTGGTGAGGTTTTGTTGAACGGGACCAAGAGTAAGTTGAACGTTACTTCCGATTTGCAGGTTTTTGGGATGATCGTGATGGCGGAGCCGTATTTCTCGGTGACGCGGCCGAGCGATTTGGTTGTGATGGAGAACGTGGTGCGTCCGGATACGGTGGGTAAGATTGAAGAAATCGACGCCAAATATGAGCTTTTGCAACGGGGCCAATATGCGCGTTTGTCGAATCCGCTGATGTTGAAGTCTGATCCGAAGATTCCGCTGGAGCTTTACGAGGCGCGGAACGCGGTTCAAATTGCCCGGTCGATGGGAGCGGACCGTTTTGCGACGGAGACCTTTCAGAAGGCGGAGAAGACGTTGGCGGCGGGCGAAGCGTATCAGGCCCGGAAGGCGGGCCGGAAGCCGGTTACGATGACGGCTCGGGAAGCAGTGCAAACGGCCGAAGATGCCCGGGCGATCGGGGTGAAGCGGCAGGAAGAGGAGTTGCTGGCGACGGAACGTCGGCAGTCGGTGGAGCGGGAAGCGACAGCGGAGAGTGGCCGAAGCGGCGCGGTTGCAGGCCGCGGCGGATTCGGCGCGAATGACGCAGGAGAAGAACGCGATCGCCGCGGCGGCGGACCGGTTGAAGCTGGAAGCTGACGCTAAGATGGCGGCGGCGAAGCTGGAGGCCGATCGGTTGAAGCTGGATGCCGACGCGCGGGCGGCGGCGGGGGCGGCGGAGGCCGAGCGGTTGAAGGGCGAGAACGAAGCGCAGCGGACGGCGGCGCAGGCCGGACTGGATCGAGCGGCGCAGCAGAACGCGCAGTTGGAGGGGGAAAAGGCTGAGTTGCGGAACAAGTTGTTCCAGCAGTTTAGTGCGATTTTGCAGACACGAGACACGGCGCGGGGTTTGATTGTAAACATGTCGGATGTGCTGTTTGACACCGATAAGAGCACGCTGCGACCGTTGGCGCGGGAGAAGCTGGCGAAGGTGGCGGGGATTGTCTCCGGGCATCTGAGTCTGCGGCTGGACGTGGAAGGATACACGGACAGCGTGGGGACGGATGAGTACAATCAGAAGCTCTCGGAACGGCGGGGGACTGCCGTGCGGGATTATCTGACGGAAGCCGGGGTGGCGGGTTCTTCGGTGAGTTCGAAGGGCTTTGGGGAAACGATGCCGGTAGCGTCGAACGACACGGCGCAGGGTCGGCAGCAGAATCGCCGGGTGGAACTGGTGATTTCTGGCGAGGTGATTGGAAAGGTGATTGGCGGGCCTTCGGCCCAATAATTGGCGGAGGAGAGCGCAGCAGAGGCCGGAGCCGGAGGGTGCCGGCCTCTACTCGCCGTGTTTAGGCTCCAAGTTGAGTTGCAAGGTCGAGGAAGTTTTCGGCAACGACGTCGAAATCGCCGGGTTTGGCGTTGTCGGGCTTACCGGCGAATCCGCCGCCGAACTCGTTTGGCTGGTGGATGAATCCGGTACGGAGGCCGTAGTTTCGGGCCGCTTGCAAATCCCGGCTGTGGGCCGCGCACATCATCACCTGGTCCGGCTTTAGATCGAGGAGTTGGTAGGCGGAGACGTAGACTTCTCGGTCTGGCTTGTAGCGGCGGGCCAGTTCCGCACCCAGGATGACGTCCCAGGGTAGGCCGCCGAATTTGGCGAGGTTGGTCATGAGGGCGATGTTGCCGTTGGACAGAGGGGCGATGATGAACCTCTTTTTCAGGCGGGTGAGGCCGGCCACGGCGTCGGGCCAGGGGTGGAGGCGGCGCCAGACGTGGGTCCAGGAAACCTTTTCGGCTTCGGTAAGCTCGAGTTTGAGTTCTTTGAGGACGTCTTCTAACATCATGCGGTGTAGATCGTCGAGGACGGTCCAGGGGAGTTCGCCTTTGCGGACCTTGTCCATGGCGGGACCGTAGCGGAGGCGCCAATGGTCGGCGAACTCGGCCCAGTTGAGGTTGAGACCCTTAGCTTTGCCCCAGTTTTTGCCTTCGGCGATGATGGAGCCGCGCCAGTCGACGACGGTGCCGAAGGTATCGAAGACGAGGGCCTTGACGTTAGTGAGTTCGGGTTTGGCGTAAAGCGACAGCGCGGCGGAGGTTGCTCCGGCGGCCAGTAAGAAGCTTCGGCGTTCCAGCATGATGTCTATGCTATCGCGGCGGGGCTACCGCTCCAAGCGCGTCGCTGATGGGGCGCGCCCGGGCGAGGGCGGGTCCGGGTTGATGCGTTTCGAAGTTGTGTAAAGGGCGGAGTAGGCAGGGGCACGCCGGCTTTGGTTGCATTACGGGCCGATTGAGGGGTAAGGACGCCGCTGGCGGGAACGCTGACTGGGTGACCGCAGGGAACTGCGGGCAGTGGCGATAGTGGTGTTTCGCCCGGCAGGACGGCTGTTGGCGGGGGTGTCGATCCAGCACGAAAAAGGAGCGGGACAATCGAGGGACGGTCGGTCTCTAAGAGGTGGTGAGGAGCCGGAGTTTTATTGTTCTGTGGGGGGGGGGCTGCGGGTTTGGCGCGGAGGGCGTTCGCCCGCATGGGTCGGCGGAGGCGCGCCCATTGGTTCCGGGTTTATTGATGTCGTTTTTCGGGACGGAGTTGGGCGGCGCTCCGGGTGGTGGGGCGGAGAGGTTGCAGTACCCGGCGACGTACCGGACGGAGTTGTGCGGAGTGCGGGTTTTGGTTGGCGGGAGGGAGGCGCGGTTGGTTGCCGTGATGCCGGGCCAGATCAACCTTCTCCTTCGGCACTGCCATTCCGAACGGGCGACGGCCGGCGCGAAAGGCGCGGCGAAGCGATGGAGTAACCGGTCGGAACTGGATAGCTCGGCTATCGAAGATAGACGAAAAACGATGGCTACCCGATGCAAGATCGAAGAGCGAATAGCTACAGCGGCGGCGGAGACTTCCGGCATTCCGCCGCCGTCGGTCGAATCCGGTTTGGCTCAGATTGCCGAGGCTCTGCATGGCTGCATGGCCCCCGGAAGTTTGCCGCCAGACGAGGCGATCGTTCGGCAGATTGCCGAAGCCGTGCCGCATGCCGCTGCCGAGGACGTGGCTGACTAAGCGCAACGATTCCGCCGCCGCCGCAATCAGCCGGAGAGCTATGGGTTCTTCGCCGCCATTGTTGCCGATGAACTCTCGCCGAAGCGCTTGGCGCTCGTCAGGACGGCTCGTCTAACCGGAGAGGACCCGAAGGCAAAGGAGGGACACCACGAGGCCCTGGAGAGCGCCGTATTAGCCGAGGCGAGCAAGGCCGATCCGTTGTGGGGGAGGAAGCCCGCGGCGTTGCGGCGGGAGGGGGTTATGGCGAGGGCGCGGGGAGAAGTACGAGCGATGCGCTACCGGTTCGAATTCCAGGATGTCATTCAAGATCGAGTCACTCACCCGAAAGTTCGTTTGAGTAATTAGGCGAACAGTTTCACAGTTGTACCCAGCGGCGCCCCTATATTGTTTACCGACGTAATATACTCGACGCGGGCTTGGAGGCCCGTATAAATGAAAAAGACGCTCGCAGTGCTGCTATGCATTGCTTTGCCGGTAGCCGTAGTTGCTGCCGATAACGGACATAAAGTTAGGTACGATGGGGGCTCAGTTCCTAATTTGAAAGCCGGTGCCAACCTGAAGCTCGACTTCGACGCGGACCGGATTCGATTCGCGAAGGACAAAACGGAGATCTTGGTTATTCCTGCATCCTCGATAACAGAAATCAGCTATGGTCAAGACGTGCATCGGCGGATAGGCGCAGCCATCGGTATAGGGATCTTTACGCTCGGAGTAGGAGCGCTTATGGCTTTGGCAAAGTCCAAAAAACATTTCATTGGTGTGACGTGGAACAATGCGGGCAAAAAGGGCGGCCTAGCCTTCCAAGCCAATAAAAACGATTATCGTGGTGTTTTAGCCGGGATCGAAGGAATTTCCGGGAAGAAGGCGGTCAATGCCAACACAATGAACGTCAAGAACTAGGCTCATCCCATTCGGCCGGTCGGGAGGTGCATACATGCCTGAGCATGGTCGGGAGAACGAGATGGTGGATTTTGAGATTGTGCGGAATCGGCGGGGGTGCGCGACGGTGCCGGTGTATTGTGGGTTTAACCGGCCGGTGCTTTCGTTTGCCGCTCCGGCGTTGGCGGGGCCACCGGTTTGGTTGCGGGCGGGTTTGCCTTGGGGCAAGGAGAGGCTGGGCTATCCGTTTGGTGCGGTGCTATGGGAGATCGGGCCGGGTAGGGTGGTGGTTCGAGGGGAGGGTCGGGAGGTCGGGATCCTCTCGACTTTGCCGTTTGCTCCGCTGCACCACCGGGGGGAGTATGAGCCTGTCGAGTTCGGTGCCGAAGGCCTATCTGGATTGGGTTCCCCTGCATCTCGTCTATCCGCTGTACGGGCCGGGAAGGACAGAGAGAACGGTGTACCAGCAATCGGACTGGACGGCGATGGAGGTGGTGGCTTCCACGGCGGCACAGCGGCGGGAGTGGTTTAAGGTATTGACCGCATCTCGGCCGGACGATGTCGTTTCACTGTTGGCTGATTTCTTGTCTTCGTTGTTGGCGGAACGGAGCGAGGCGAGTTTGAGGGTCCTGGTGCGGTACCTGGACAGTCGTGATGTGAGGGTTCGGCAGTATTCCGCGCACGCGCTTTGCTATTTTGACCCTGCTGTGCGGCAACGGGTGGAGCCGGGCCGAGAGCCATTGCGAGGCGGGGTCCGGTAGTCTAGTTCGGCACAGCGACGAGTTCGAAGGCGAGCATGGCGTCGATACTGGGGAGGCCTTCGAAGACGAGGGCGTTGCTAGCGGGGGCTTGGCGGCGTCGAAGAAATCGAAACGGATTTCGCGGGCGGTTTCGCGGAGGCGATTGGAAAGGGGAATGAACAGCACAACGGCCGACAGCACAAGCCCCAGCCTCGCCATCCGAAATCGCGATCGCCTTCATCGCGCCAACGCCTTCCAGCTTTTCTGAGTTCAGTACCGCGTCGCTCTTGCCCTGGATTTTCTTCGAGCTCAGCGACTTCATTCCAATTTTCATCATCTTGGCGATCGTCGGATTCGGCGTCCCATCGCCCCCGTGGCTCTTCTGGCAGGACTTGTCGTAAGCGGTTTTCCTGGCCGCGACGTCAGGGGCGTCGGCCACTTCCGTCGGCGCATATCCCCCACCCACCCCGATCTATAATTACGAGCAATGACCCTGCTCCACGGCGGCACCCTCATCGACGGCTCCGGAGCTCCCGCCTACTCGGGCGACCTTCTTTTCGACGGCCACTCCATCCTCGCCGTCGGCGCCGTGTCCGCCTCCACCGACTGCCCCCAAGTCGACTGCACCGGCCTCGTCATCGCTCCCGGCTTCATCGACGTCCACAGCCACTCCGACCTCCAAGTCCTCGCCCGCCATCGCGCCAAAACCGATCAGGGCGTCACCACCGAAGTCGTGGGAAACTGCGGCTTTTCCGCCTATCCCTGCGGAACCCACCGCCACGAAGTCCAGGAGTTCGCCAACGGTATTCTCTTCGGCTACGACCGCGATTGGGCATGGCGCAACGCTCAGGAGTATCTCGCCGAAACTGAAGCCCAGGCAGAGCTCGTCACCGTCCGCTCCCTCGTCGGCCATGGCACCCTTCGCGTCGCAACGATGGGCTTACGCCAAGGCCCGGCCACGCCAGCCGAACTAGACGCCATGGAACAAAGCCTCGCCGAGTGCCTCGCCGGAGGTGCCGCCGGCTTCTCCACCGGCCTCATGTACGCCCCCGGCTCCACCGCCCCCACCGAAGAACTCACCGCCCTTTGCCGCGTCACCGCCCGCGCCGGCAAGGTCTACGCCACCCACATGCGCAGCTACGGCGATGACCTTCTGGCGTCACTCGACGAACAGTTTTACCTGGCCCGCGCCACCGGCTGCCGCCTGCAAATTTCCCACCTCCAAGCCGTCGGTCGCCGCAACTGGGCCAAGCAAGCCGAAGCTCTCGAAAAGCTCGAAGCCGCCCGCCACGAAGGCATCGACGTCGCCTTCGATAGCTACCCCTACCTCGCCGGCAGCACCGTCCTTACCCAACTCCTGCCCGCCTGGGCTGTCGACGGCGGCACCGCCGCCCTCCTCGCACGCCTCGCCGACCCCGCGCTCTGCCGAGACATGAAAGCTACCATGATCGAGCAGGTCCCCCAACAGTGGAGCGATATTTTCATCACCGCCGTCGGCTCCACCGTCAGTGAACACTTCGTCGGTTCCGACCTCGCCACCATCGGAGACACTCTCGCCGAACACCCCGTCGACGCTATCTTTTCCCTCCTCCGGGCCGAGCAGGGTAACGTCAACATCCTCGCCTTCAACCAGTGCGACGAGAACCTGCAAAAGCTGCTCACCCACCCCCTCTGCTCGGTCATCAGCGACGGCTTCTACGTCAAAGGCAAGCCCCATCCCCGCCTCTATGGCACCTTCCCCTTCCTCCTCGGCGAGATCGTCCGCGAGCGTCGCTGGATGTCCCTCGAACAAGCTATCCACAAGATCACCGCCCAACCGGCCGCCCGCTTTTCGATGGCCCGCCAAGGCCTGCTCACGCCGGGCTACATCGCCGATATTACCGTCTTCGACCCCGTCCAGATCGCGTCCGGGGCGACCTACGCCGCCCCGGACACCGCCCCCACCGGCATCGTCCATTGCTTTCGCCGTGGCGAACTACTTTCCGGCACTCCTGTACTTCATCAGCACGGCGGCTAAACCATCAAGGGACGAAGCGTTCCCGCCCGTCACCAGCCCGCCCGTCACCAGAATGTTCGGCACAATCGGCATCCCGCGCTTGCCAATCGCATCAACGCGGTTCACGATCGCCGTCGCATCCGCCCGAACGCCTTGACCTGGGCGTCATAAAACTTCAGCCTTCGCCGTGCCCGTCTGTTCAATGTAGAACGCCTCGCCATCGGCCTCCGGCTTCCGCGCATGCGGGTTGTTGGCCTTGATCGTCACCCCAACTTTCGACTTCGCCCGCTCCGCCTGCCTGTCGGCCGTACCCCGCGCTTGTTCAGTCTCAATCCGCTGCAATTGCGCCTGCTTCTCCTGCTCGAACATCGCAATCTCCTGCTTGGCAATCTCCCGCTCGGTCAGT
>CANNLB010000088.1 GCA_947505565.1 Acidobacteriota bacterium
GGACCACATGCTCTCAAACTATCGGCCAGAGAGCGAGTGGAGCCAAGTAAATCGTTTCGCCGGTCAACGTGAGGTCACCGTCAGCCAGGAGTTGTTCGACCTGCTTGCCGCCTGCTACGCCTACAGTCAGAAAAGTAACGGATCCTTCGACATTACGGTCGGCCCCCTCATGAAAGTTTGGGGCTTCTATAAAGGAAGCGGCCAAATGCCGCATCGGTCGGAAATCCGGGTAGCTCTGGCGCGGATTGGATATCAGAACTTGATCTTGAACCCGACCACCCGCACAGTTCGTTTTGCCAAAAATGGCCTCGAAATCGATCCCGGCGGGATCGGCAAAGGCTATGCCGTCGACCGTATGGCCGAAATCCTGCGCCGCGGTGACATCCAATCCGCACTGATCAACGCCGGAGGGTCCTCCATGGTCGCCATCGGCACCCCCCCCGGCGAATCGGGCTGGGAAGTCAAAATCCGGGATCCGCGCGACAGCCGGAAAACGGTTCATGAACTGCGACTCAAAGATCAGTCCATGTCGACTTCCGGCAGCTACGAAAAGTTCTTTACCGTGCGAGGTCGTACTTACTCGCACATTATGGACCCGCGGACCGGCGATCCGGCCCAGGGTATGTTTTCTGTTTCGGTGATCGCCCCGCGCTGTATCGACAGCGAGGCTTGGACGAAACCGGCCTATATCAATGGCCGCTCTTGGGCGGCCCAGAACATTCCAAAGGGATTTCGAGCCTATCTTTGCGAAGGGCGTTCGGAATCCCCGGGGGAGGCCAAATGCGCGTGGCTCCAATGAGCAGCCGTTTCCTCGATGCATGCCGTCGCCGGCCCACGGACGTTCGTCCAGTGTGGTTTATGCGACAGGCTGGTCGTTACATGAAGCAGTACCGGGACATCCGGGCTAAGCACACCATTCTCGAGATGTGTAAGCGGCCAGATCTCGCCGCTGAAATCACTCTCCAGCCCATCGAAGTCCTCGATGTTGACGCCGCCATCATCTTTGCGGACCTCCTCCTGCCCGTCGAACCCATGGGTTTGAAGCTCGACTACCGCACCGGCGAGGGACCTCACATCGATAATCCTATCCGGACTTCGGCGGACGTCGATTCCCTCTCGATTTCCAATACCGACGACCTCGGCTATGTCGGCGAGTCCATTCAGATGGTCCACAAAGCGCTCGCCAACAAAATTCCGATCATCGGTTTCGTCGGCGCGCCCTTCACCCTCGCCAGCTACATGATCGAAGGCGGCCCCTCGAAAAGCTTTCTCCACACGAAGCGTCTCATGTACTCGGACGAGACCCTGTGGCGCCGCCTGATGGGCAAAATCGTCGACGTCCTCGGGCCGTTCGCCCTCATGCAGGTCGCCAACGGGGCCCGCGCCATTCAGGTGTTCGATTCCTGGGTCGGCGCTCTCTCGCCCGATGACTACGTGCGCTACGTCGCCCCCTACTCCCGCGCCCTCATCGAACGCATTCGTTCGAGCGGCGTACCCGTCATCCACTTCGGCACCGGTGCCAGCGGTTTCTTCAAGGAGCTGCACGCCGCCGGCGGCGATGTCATGGGCGTCGATTGGCGCGTCAACATCGACCAAGCCTGGATGGACATTTCTTATCGCAGCGCCGTACAGGGCAACCTGGACCCCGCGGCCCTCTTCGCTCCGCTGCCCGAACTCAAAGCGAAAGTTCACGAACTGCTCAAACGCACCGGCACCCGGCCCGGGCATATCTTCAACCTTGGCCACGGCATCCTGCCCGAAACCCCGGTCGAAAACGTGAAAGCGGTGGTGCAGATTGTCCGCGACTTCCGTCCCTAACGGTACCGCGATCATCGGCGGCGGCATCACCGGATTAGCCGCCGCCTGGGAACTCGCTAAAGCGGGCCAACCCGCTGTGCTGATTGAAAAGGACTCCGCCCTCGGCGGAGTCATCCGCACCGACCACGTCCACGGCTGCGTCATCGAAGCCGGTCCCGATTCGTTCCTCGCCGCCAAGCCGGCCGCCCTCGAACTCATCCACGAGATGGGCCTCAGCGACCAAGTCATCGGCTCGAACGACCATCTCCGCGTCACCTACATTCTCAAAGGTGGCCGCCTTATCCCCATGCCCGACGGGCTGATGATGATGATCCCCACCAAGCTCCTCCCCGTCGCCATGAGCCCCCTGCTCGGCTGGGGAACCAAACTCAAAATGGGTCTCGAGTATTTCTCCAAGTCCAACCCCGACGCCCCCGAACGCTCCGTCGCCCAACTCGTCCGCGAACATTACGGCCAGGAAGCCGTCGACTACCTCGCCGAACCCCTCCTCTCCGGCGTATACGGCGGCGACCCCGAAAGCCTCAGCGCCAACGCCGTCCTCGGCCAGTTCATCGAACTCGAAAAGAATTACGGCTCGCTCACGAAGGGCACCCTCGCCCTCCGCGCCCAGCGCAAAGGCCCCGCCGGCTCGCTCTTCAAAACGCTCAAAGGCGGCCTCGGCCAGCTCATTGACGCGCTCTCGCAGCGCCTCGAAGACAAAGTCGAGCGCCGCACCGCCACCGTGCAATCTATCGCCAAAATCCCCACCGGCTGGCGCATTGGCCTCGCCGACAACCAGACACTCGACGTCGCCAAAGTCCTCCTCGCCGCACCCGCCGGCCCCACCTCCCAAATCCTCTCGGGCCTCGACCCCGAACTCTCCGCCCTCCTCGCCTCCATCCCTTACAACAGTTCGATGACCATCGCCCTCGGCTACGACCGAAAGACCCTCGGCCACCCCCTCAATGGCTTCGGCTTCCTTGTCCCCAAGGTCGAACGCCGCAAACTCGTCGCCTGCACCTGGGTCGGCACCAAGTTCAACTACCGCGTCCCTGCCGATAAAGCCATCCTCCGCTGCTTCCTCGGCGGTGCCCATCTCGACGAAGCCGACGACCGGCTCGTCGCCGCCGTCAAAGGCGAACTCGCCGACCTGATGGGCGTCACCGCCGAACCCGCCTTCGTCTCCATCCAACGCTGGCGTAACGCCATGGCGCAGTATACTCTCGGCCACCAGCAGCGCGTCAAAACGATCCGCCAACTCGCCGCCCGCCACCCCGGCCTCGCCCTCGCCGGCAACGCCTACGAAGGAATTGGCATCCCGGACTGCATCCGCGGCGCCCGCGAAGCCGTCAAGCAGTTACGGTAGGGTAGCGTCCCATGCGCGGTCTCGGCCCGCTCTTCCTCCCCGCCCCCCGCCTAGCGCGAGGCCCGCCCTCCATCCGCGTCACCGTCACCGGCAAGAAAGGTCGCCACCTACCCGTCCTCACCGCCGCCGATTTCGACGTCTTCCGAAACGGCAAACGCCAGAAAATCGCCAGCGTCCTCGAGACGTCCGCCTCGCCATCGCCATCCTCATCGACGACCTCAGCCCCTCCCCCTCCAGCCGCCACGACACCCGCCAAACCCTCCGCGATTGCATCACCTCCAGCCTCGAACCCGGCGACCTCGTCTCCATTTACGAAACATCCGCCGGCCTCGGCATGTCCAGCATCAACGGCATCTCCGTCGCCTCCCTCGACTTCCGGCCGACCGAACTCCGCGAAATGAAGGCCGGAGCCCCCGTCGCTCTTCCGATAGAACGCGAAGGTCAGCTCCACTTCGTCACCCTTGACTTGGTTTAATTGCTACAATCGGAACTCGATGAAATTTGGCGTTGTCGTCTTCCCTGGGAGTAATTGCGATCACGATGCACAGTACGCCGTGACGCAGAATGTCGGCGCGCAAGCCTCGTTCCTCTGGCATCAGGAATCCTCCGTTCCGTCAGATATTGACGCGATCATTCTCCCCGGTGGTTTCAGCTACGGAGACTACCTCCGGTGCGGCGCCATCGCGAAGTTCTCGCCCATCATCGGCGCCGTGAAGAAATTCGCTCACGCCGGTGGCCTCGTCATGGGCTTCTGCAATGGCTTCCAGATTCTCACCGAATCCGGACTCCTCCCCGGAGCGCTCGTCCGTAACAACGCGCTGAAATTCATCTGCCGTCCCACGCACCTCCGCGTCGAAACCTCGAACTCCCCCTTCACGAACACCGCCACCCCCGGCCAAATTCTCTCGCTCCCCATCGCCCACGGCGAAGGCTGCTACACCGCCGAACCCCACGTCCTCGACCAACTCGAAGCGGAAGACCGCGTGGTCTTCCGCTATGTCAAGAATCCCAATGGCTCCCTCCGCGACATTGCTGGAATCTGCAACGCCCAGCGTAATGTTCTCGGCATGATGCCCCACCCGGAACGCGCGGCCGACCCCCTCATGGGGTCCACCGACGGCCTCGTCCTGTTCCACTCCCTCATCGCCTCCCTAGCCGCTAAATAATCAATGAGCTCTATCACTCCGGAAGTCGTCGCCGCGCACTCTCTTACGCCGGACGAATACCAGAAGGTTCTTTCTCTCCTCGGTCGCGAACCCTCGCTCACCGAGCTCGGTATCTTCAGCGTCATGTGGAGCGAACACTGCTCCTATAAATCCTCGAAGATTCATCTGAAAAAGCTGCCGACCCGCAGCCAACTCGTCATCCTCGGCCCCGGGGAAAACGCCGGCATCATCGACATCGGCCACGGCTACGGCATCGCCTTCAAAATCGAGTCGCACAACCACCCCAGCTTTATCGAGCCCTTCCAAGGCGCCGCGACCGGCGTCGGCGGCATCCTCCGCGATATCTTCACGATGGGTGCCCGCCCCATCGCGGTTCTCGATTCCATCCGGTTCGGCCCCCTCGACGATCCCCAAACCGGCCCCCGCAACCGCCGCATTCTCGAAGGTGTCGTCGCCGGCATCGCCCACTACGGCAACTGCTTCGGCGTCCCCACCGTCGGCGGCGAGTGCGTTTTCCATAAGTCCTACGACGGCAATCCCCTCGTCAACGTCTTCGCCCTCGGCGTCATCCCTAAAGACAAAATCTTCTTCGGCCGCGCCGAAGGCATCGGCAACCCCGTCATCTACGTCGGCGCTAAAACCGGCCGCGACGGCATCCACGGCGCGACCATGGCCTCCGACGAATTTACCGAGGAATCGAAGCAAAAACGCCCCAACGTCCAAATGGGCGACCCCTTCCTCGAAAAGCTCCTTCTCGAAGCCTGCATCGAAGCCATGCACTCCGGTGCCGTCGTCGGCATTCAAGACATGGGCGCCGCCGGCCTTACCTGCTCCACCTCCGAAATGGGCAGCCGCGCCGGCACCGGCGTCGAAATCGACCTGATGCACGTCCCCCAACGCGAAACCGGCATGACCCCCTACGAAATCATGCTCAGCGAATCGCAGGAACGCATGCTCCTGGTCGCCGAAAAGGGCCGCGAACAAGAGATTTTTGACATTTTTGACAAGTGGGGCCTCGACGCCGCCACCGTCGGCGTCGTCACCGACGACGGCATGCTCCGGGTCCGCAACCACGGCGAACTCATCGCCGAAATCAACAATCGCGACCTCGCCGACGAAGCTCCCCTCTACGACCGGCCACACACGAAGCCGCACCGCAATGTGCCGATGGAAGCGCCGGCTTTTTCCTCCACCGATCTCAAAGCCGACCTCATCAATCTCTTGTCGAGCGGCGACCTCTGCAGCAAACGCTGGATCTATGAGCAGTACGACTACATGGTCCGCACCAATACCCTCGCCGGCCCCGGTGGAGACGCGGCCATCGTTCGCATCAAAGAAACCGGCACCTCCGTCGCCGTCTCCCTCGATGGCAACGGCCGCTACTGCTACCTCGACCCCCGCGAAGGGGCCAAACTCGTCGTCGCCGAAGCCTGTCGCAACGTCTCCACCGTCGGTGCCCTCCCCGTCGCCGCCACCAATAATCTCAATTTCGGCAACCCCCAGCGCCCCGAAATCATGGCCCAACTCGTCGAAGCCATTGAAGGCATGGCCGACGCCTGCACGTTCTTTGAAACTCCCATCACCGGTGGCAACGTCAGTCTCTATAACGAGACCCTCGGCGAAGGCATCCTGCCCACCCCGGTCATCGGCATCGTCGGCCTCCTGCCCACTCAAGCCCCCGTGCCCAGCCGCTTCCAGGCCGAAGGCCTCACCGTCATGCTCCTCGGCGGCATCGGCTCTTCCGACGAAACCCACTTCGGCGGCACCCAATACGCCTACGTCCTCTTGAAACAGATGTGGGGCCTCCCCCCCGCCCTCGACATGGCCGTTGAAAAGAACGTCCACCTCGCCATCCGCGAGATCGTCGCCGCCGGCCTCGCCGCCTCCGCCCACGATCTCTCGGACGGCGGTTTCGCCGTTGCCCTCGCCGAAGCCAGTTTCGACGGTATCGGCGCCGTGGTCACGCTGCCCTCCTCCCCTCTCCGGCCCGAACTCCTGCTCTTCCACGAAGCACCGTCGCGAATTCTCCTCTCCACACATTCTCCTGAAGAAGTATCGAAACTTGCCGATACGCTCGGAGTGCCTGTTTCAGTTATCGGCAAAACCATCAAAGGTCAGGTCGTCATTGAGGGTCACCTCAGTTCGACCATCGAAGAACTTCAGCAGCCGTGGGCTTCGGCCCTGGAGAACGCGCTCCATGCATGAGACCGAAATCGATGATGACAAGCTCCACGAGGAATGCGGTGTTTTCGCCATCTACGGCCACGAAGAAGCCGCGAATCTCGCCTATTTAGGCCTCTACGCCCTCCAGCATCGCGGCCAGGAGTCCGCCGGCATCGCCTCCAGCGACGGCCGCCAGCTCATCTGCCATAAAAGCATGGGCCACGTCGCGGACATCTTCACCCCCGAAGTGCTCGCCGGCCTCCCGGGCTACATGGCCATCGGCCACACCCGCTACTCGACCACCGGCGATTCCAAAGCGCTCAACGCCCAACCCTTCAGCGTCGCTTGCAACAAAGGGCTGATCGCGGTTGCCCACAACGGCAACATCACCAACGCCGCCGAACTGCGCCGCGAACTCGAAGCCGAAGGCTCCATCTTTCAAGCCTCTAGCGATACCGAAGTAATTCTCCATCTCGTCGCCAAATCCCGCGAGCGGACCCTCGCCGCCGCCCTCCGCGAAGCTCTCTTGCAGCTCGAAGGCGCATTTTCTCTCGTTTTTCTCGCCAAAGATCGTATCATCGTTGCCCGCGACCCCCATGGCTTCCGGCCCCTCGCCATGGGCAAGATGGAGATCTCCAAGCACAAAATCGGCTACGTCTTCGCCTCCGAAACCTGTGCCTTCGACCTCGTCGATGCTGTCTATCAGAGCGAAGTCGAACCCGGCGAAATGGTCATCGTTGGTCCTGAAGGCGTCTCCCGCGAACAGTGGGCGCCCCGCCGCAACAAAGCCCATTGCGTCTTTGAACACGTCTATTTCTCCCGCCCGGATTCGCTTGTCTTCGGTCGACCGGTCCAGCAGTCCCGCGAACGGATGGGCCGTCTCCTCGCTAAAGAACATCCGGCCGACGGCGACATCGTCGTCCCGGTGCCAGACTCCGGCGTCGCTGCCGCCCTCGGCTACGCCGACGAAATCGGCATCCCCTTTCGTTTGGGTTTGATCCGAAATCACTACGTCGGTCGGACGTTTATCGAACCTTCCCAAGCCATCCGCGATTTCGGTGTGAAGCTCAAGCTCAACCCGGTCCGGCATCTCCTCGAAGGCAAACGCGTCATCCTCGTCGACGATTCCATCGTCCGCGGCACCACGTCCCGGAAAATCGTCCGCATGGTCCGCCAGGCCGGAGCCCGCGAGGTCCATCTTCGGATCTCCTGCCCGCCGACCATCAGCCCGTGTTTCTACGGAGTAGATACCCCGAATAAGCAGCAACTGATTGCCGCCAACTCCTCGAACGAAG
>CANNLB010000089.1 GCA_947505565.1 Acidobacteriota bacterium
ACTTCCAGAAGCCCTGTCGGGTCATGCGGGCACCGCGGGTTGTGATAAATAAATAGCGACTTGCTTTACCCTTCAAAAGAAGGGGACGGCCGGCAGTAAGATACGCTTCGACGGCGGCGATGGCGGCCCGACCTGCCGGAATCAATCGTTGCTTGTTCCCCTTGCCGGTGACGCGGAGGTAGCCGAGAGTGGGGTTGAAGTTGATGATTTCGACGTTGATCAACTCGGAGACACGAACACCGCAGGCGTAGAGCAATTGCAGCATGGCGAGGTCGCGCAAGCCGAGTGGCGTTGCAGGCGACGGCGCCAGCAGAAGTTTTTCGACCTCCGATCGGCTGAGAAAGTTAGGGATCGCTTTGATGGCCCGGGGGGCCGAGAGCAACTCGGTTGGGTTTCCGTCAATGCGCTTCTCCCGCTGGAGGTGGCGGTAGAAGTTGCGAAGTGTAGTGAGGTGACGGGCCACAGTGCGAGCGGAGCAATCGCTTTGATAAAGCGAGTCGAGGTACTTGCCAATTTCCTCTGGTCCTTGCGGGACGGACGCATCCGCGCCTCCGAGGAAACAGGAGAACCGATCGAGATCCCGACGGTACGAATCTAAGGAATTAGCAGCAAGACCCTTCTCAATCCGACAGAAGTCGACAAAGTTGCGGATCTCGGCGGCGAGAGAGCCCTCGCGGTTCATTGCCCTAATGATACAATACCTAGCAAAAATGTTGAACTTCTATTGCCAAAATCAAGAAATCGTAGGGGGCTGGGCACGTTTTGGCGAGTTCCGCAAGTAAAAAAGTACGTATTTTACGGTTCGAACGGGAGCCGTTGCACGGTTTCGTGCAGGCGTCGACGTTCCAAACGCCCTTAGGGGTCGAGTTTCTCTCGCAGGACGGGAACCTGAGTACGATCGCTTACGCGGATGTGAAGGCGATCTGTTTCGTCCAGGGTTTTGACGATCCTGCCCCACGATTGGATGGTGCGTACTTCGTCAGCCGCCCGAAGAAATCGGGCCTTTGGGTGCGGATGCGCTTTCGGGACGGTATCCAAATGGATGGGCTGCTGGCGAACCAACTGTTGCAGTTGGACCCGTTTGGGTATACGATTACTCCGCCCGATCAGGCGATCAACCCCCAGTGGGTGTTCGTGCCGCGGGCGGCGCTGATTGAGTTCCAGGTGCTGGCCGTGGTCGGTAGCGGTCTGAAAGCGCCGAAGAAGTTTGCTTCGCCCAAGCCCGAAGCCCAAGCTAAGCTGTTCTAAATCGCTTTCAGGCGTACCATATCCGCGGGTAATGCGAAGAGCTTGGCGTCGAGCTTTTTGTTGATCGTGACCTGCTCGGAGAAGATTTCGAAGATCTTTTCGCCGTCCCGATTGCGCACGATGTTCCACGGCCACTTCACGCCGTTGCCGACGTCGCGGTATTTTGCGAAGATCGTGATCTCTTCGTGGCGGACCTTCATATTATCGCGCCGATAGAAGACTTGGCGTACAGGAAGCTTGGTCGTGCGATGTAAGTAGAGAGTAACGACCCGATTGGCGGTGTCCGTAACATCGACGATCTCAACGGGCTGATTCTCGAGTACGCCGGTTTCTTTGTGTTCGATGATGAGGCCGGTTTCTTTCCGCCGATGACGAAGGAGATAGAAAACGTTGCGAAGGGTTGTGTCCTGGTAGCGTTCCCAGACGTCGGTCGGCAAGGGGCGAGCCCCGCGTTCGGAGACCTGGAAGGCCTGGGTTTCCTCGAATAGAATGGCGTACTCTTCCTTGTCCTTGCCGTAGGACTGGCGTTCGCGCACCGCGAGGACGCCAGGCTGGGCGGACGCCGCATAGTGGGTGTAGATTTTGGCGCGCGTCAGGCCAGAGAGCCGTTCCCGGTAGAACGAGTAGAGCCGACCCTGCTCGGTGCGGTCTTCCATGGCCAGAAACTCTGGCCCGCCGAGCGCGGCCAGAGTTTCTTCGAGTAACGCCTTGCCGATCTGTTGTCGATCGGCGAGGAGCAACGCCGGGGCTGCGAGCGAGAAGAGGGCCGTGCGTCTCGTCACTTTTTCATGATCTCTTGTAGTTTGACGCCCGTGTTGGTCTGGACGGTTTCGACGATCGTGATGCCAGCGGCTTTTCCGCCTTGGACGATGACCGTCTTAAAGGGGAACTTTACCCCAGTGACATCCTTCCAATCGCTGTATTGCCGCTCGACCTCCATTTTGCCGGAGGGACCCATCGCCTCGACGACCAGCTTCGTTGGGAGGCCGGTTGTGGGGTCCACGGTGAGCCGGCCCGAGTTCCCGCTGGCGTCGGAGATCTCGACGAGATTATCGCCGAGGGCGTTGACGGTACGGCCGTCGATTTTGTCGCTTTGGACCAGGACTACTAACATGGCAAACAGTTCGTCGCGGACCTGCTTCAGAACCGGCGGGGGCATGGGCTGCGGGGCTGGGGCCTGCGGGACGATCAGGAAACCGCTCTGGCCGTCAAAGCCGGCGATCACCTTACCGAAGGGCAGTTCCTGTTCCTGGCGAACTTTGTCCGGGAGGATGAGTTGCACTTTTTGGTTCACCTTCATCGGGCCCAACTCGGCCTTATTCACCATGGTGATGTCTTTGATCGCAGCCAGTTTGTCGGTGCCTCCCATGGCGGTTTGCATCCTGGCGAGCAGCGCTTTGCCTTTGGCGAGCGAGGCGGGGTTGGCCGCGGTGACGGCTTTGGCCGGTTCCTTGACGGTGAGATCCAACTTGGTGATGGGTAGCTTCAGATCGGCCAGCGGCGTCTTCAACTGGTCGGTGTTGGTGATGGCGACGTAGACGAACTTCTCGGGCTGGATGTGCTGTTTGGCGACCCGGAGAATGTCCTGTTTGGTGACGGCGGCGACGGCTTTCTGGTAGGTGAACAGGAACTCCCGCGGATAGCCGTAGTAATCGTAACGGAAGAGTCGGGACAGGGTCTTCGCCGGGCGGTCGAAGTTGAAGACGAAGGAGTTGAGTACCTTCTCCTTGGCGTCGTTGAGCTCTTGATCGGAGACCGGCTCGGTGCGGATCCGGTTGATCTCCTGTTGAATCGTCTGCAGGGTCAGAACCGTGGATTCCGATTTTGTCGAACCCGAGATACTGAACAGGCCGGGGTTCAGATAACCCGCTCCCCAGCTCGCGCCGATGCTATAGGCGAGGCCCATTTCGGTGCGTACCTTGCGGAACAGGCGCGAATCGAAGCTGCCGCCCAGGATGTCGGTCAACACTTCGAGGGCTGGATAGTCCTTGTCGCTTAACATGCCGCCGAGATGGCCGACGCTGAACGAGGTCTGGTTCACTTCCTTCTTGTCGCCGAGGTAGATGCCCGGCTTGGCCACGTGCGTCGCCTTGGGGAAGGCTGGAGGCGGCGACTGTTTGGCGGTCCATGGGGCGAATATCTGTTCCAGGCGGGCGCGCATAGCGGCCTTGTCAAAGTCTCCCTGAATGGCGAGTTGAATGTTGGCAGGGAAGTAGTACCGCTCGTGGAAGGCGACGAGGTCGGCGCGCTTGATCCGGTCGAGCGTCTCGTATTCCACGCTGCGACCGAAGGGGGAGTTCTTACCGTAGACGGTGTCGGAAAACTCGCTGGAGTTGACTTGACCTGCATCATCGTAGCGTCGGGCGATGGAGGACCGGTACTGCATCAGCAGCAGGTCGATTTTTGGCTGGCGGAACTCGGGGCCGGTGAGCACGTCGTAGAAGACGCCGAGGACTTCGTCGGTATTTTCTTTTAGGCAATTGAAGGAGACCGAAGCCAAGGTCTCATCGATGCTGGATTCGACCCCGGCCGCGATGGCTTCGAGTTGTTCATCCAACTGATCTCCGGTCTTGGACTTCGTTCCGCCGGTGCGTATAGTGCCGGCCGCGATGATATGCAGCCCGGTCTTGTCGGCGGGTTCCAGGAGGGTTCCCGTGCGCACGAGCGCGATGCCATTGATTAGGGGCAGGTTGTGGTTCTCGAGCAGAAACACCTTCATGCCGTTAGGCAGGGTGAACGTCTCGATGTCCGGGATCTTGACTGCGCCGAGCTTCGGGTACTTTAACTGTTTGTAGGCTGGCTGGGCGAAGGCAAGGGTCGAGATGGCGACGAGAGTGAGAAGCGTGCGCATAGATTACTTGCCCTCCGGCTTGGTTTGAATGCTGTAGGCGACGGTGCGGTTCTTCTTGGTCAGATAGGTATTGAGGACACGTTTCACGTCGGCGGAGGTGACCTTTTCGAGGTCATCGAGTTCGGTGAAAACCATTTTCCAGCTTCCGAGGGTGACGTGGGATTCGGCCATTTGGCTTGCTAAGCCGCTGTTGCTATCGAGGCCGGCGATAAATGCCGCGCGGAGTTTCGTTTTCACCCGTTTCACGGCGGCTTCGTCGATTGGATCCTTCTTCATTTTTTCGATCAACTCGTCCCAAGCCTTCTCCAGGTCTTCGACCGTTTTGCCGGTGTTGGGCACCATGGACGCGAGGAACAAGTTTGGATACTTACCGCTGGGAAAGATGGCTCCAGTGTCGGCGCCGAGGGCCAACTTCTTTTCTTCCACGAGTTCGCGATTTAGCTTGCCGGTGCGGCCACCGGAGAGGATGCCGTCGAGGACGGCCAGGGCGGGATCGTCCGGGTGGGTGCCTTCGGGCCGATGGTAGGCGATGGCGATGAAGGGCTGCGCCTCGGTGTCGACCGTGACGCGCTTCTCGCCGTTTTGGGGCGGTTCGACCGTGTACAGGCGCGGCGGCAGGGGGCCGGCCGGGATAGGGCCGTAATACTTTTCGGCCATTTGCTTGATTTGCGCGGTGTTGACATCTCCGACGATGGAGATCGTAATGTTGGCGGGCACGTAGTATATTTTGTGGAACTCGGCGGCGCCTTTGGCGCGCAGGTTTTCAATGTCGCTTGCCCAGCCGATGAAGTTGCGATAAGGATGGGCGGTGAAGGCGGTGGTCATCAGCGCCTCGATCAGCTTGCCTTGCGCCGAGGATTCGACGCGCATGCGGCGTTCCTCGCGGACGACGTCACGCTCTTTATAGAACTCGCGGAAGACGGGTTGGCGGAACCATTCCGACTGGAGCACGAACCAGAGTTCGGTACGGTTGGAGGGCAGGCTGTAGAAGTAGTTTGTGGTGTCGAGGCCGGTGGAGGCGTTGAAGCCGACGCCGCCGTTCTTTTCAATTTCGCGTGTGAACGCATTTTGTTCGACGTACTTGTCGGCTTCGGCGATCGCTTTTGTCAAGCCCGCTTCGAGCCGCTCGAGTTGCGTTTTGTCAGCGCGCCGTTCCTTACGCCGCTCCTCTTCGAGCTTGTCGTAGGCGTCTTCGACGGCGGCGAGCGTCTTTTGCTCGGCCGGGAAGTTCTTCGAGCCGAGCGAGGCGGTGCCTTTCCCGATCATGTGTTCGAACATGTGGGCGGTGGACGAAGCGTTCGCCGGGTCGTTGGCGGCTCCGGCGTTGACATGGGCATGGAAGGCGACCGTGGGCGCCTCATGCCGTTCCATGACGATGAAGTGCATCCCGTTTTTCAGGGTGAACTCGGTGACCTTTTTTTCAAAGTCAGCCAAGCTCTGGGCGCCCAGCAACAGGGGAGCCAGCAGCCCCAGGCAAGTGAGATTCCGAAAAGACATACTATTCGTAGCGTAACGCGACTACCGGGTCCAAGCGGGCGGCCTTGTTCGCGGGCCAGATGCCGAAGAACAAGCCGACGCCGATCGAGACGCCTAACCCAGCCAGGACAGCCCAGATTGGCACGGCGGTCGGCAGGGTAGGGAAGACCAAGCCGACGGCCTGCGAGATCAGCCATCCGACGAACATGCCGACCAGTCCGCCGAGGAAAGTCAGGACGACGGCTTCGGTGAGGAACTGCGTGACGATGTCGATGCGGCGGGCGCCGAGCGCCTTGCGCGTGCCGATTTCGCGAGTGCGTTCGGTCACGCTGACGAGCATGATGTTCATCACGCCGATGCCGCCGATGAGGAGTCCGATCGAGCTCAGAATGACCATGACTAGCGCGACCATGGCGATGACTCCACGGAACTGATCGATCATCTGCTCGGCGGTGGAGATGGCGAAACTATCGGGCTTGTCGTACGGAATTCGCCGCTCAATCCGGAGAACGGAGCGGACTTCGTCAATGGCGGCGGCTTGTTTGCCGTCCTGGGCGACGACGATGAGCATGTGCTCGCGAGCGTTGGGAAACATTTTGCGCATGCTGAAGTAGGGGAAGATGGCGCGCCGGTCTTCCTGGCCCGGCATCGAAGCGGAAGGCCGCTTCATGATGCCGACAACCGCGAAGATGTGGCCGTCGATTTCGACCGCTTTGCCGATGGGGTCGGTGTTCTGGAACCAGCTTTTACCCAGGTCTTCGCCAAGAACGACGACCGCCATCCGTCGTTGGTTTTCGGTGTCGGTGAAGAAACGCCCCTGCATCATTTCGACGCCGCTATCGAGATAGCCGGGGTCTGTGCCGCCCAAGTTCAGATTGAAGGCGTCGACACCTTTATACTTGCCTTTGTGAATGCCCCACGGCGCGAAGAGCCAGGGGCTGACGGCGGAGACGCTGGGGCAACGCTCGGCGAGGGCGAGAGCGTTTTCGTAGATCAGCGGCTTGCGCAGGCGCTCTTCAAGCGATCGGCCGCCGAAACCGTTGATGAGCGAATCCCACTTGGTGACGACCAGGTTGTTCGTGCCGAAGCTCTTCAACTGATTGGTGATGGCGCCGTCGAGGCCGGCGATGATGGATCCGACACCGATGACGGTGCTGGTTCCGATGATGACGCCGAGCACGGTAAGAAAGGCGCGGAGTTTGTGGCCACGCAGGGTATCGAGCGCGAGTTGGATGCCGAACCAGATCTTTCGCATGGGTTAGTGGTCCGCCCGCAAGGCTTCGATGGGATCCAGTTTCGAAGCGACGTTGGCGGGGTAGATGCCGAAGAAGAGACCGACCACGGCCGACAGTCCAACGCCGATAAAAATAGCCGAAGCCGGTACGGACATCGGTACCGGAGTTAGATTCCGTACGAGGATCGCGATGATCCAGGCGATGGTGACTCCGATAAAGCCACCGGTGCCGGAGAGCACGCTTGATTCGACCAGAAACTGGTTAAGAATATCCTTTCGCCGTGCGCCGACCGACTTGCGAATACCGATCTCGTGGGTTCGTTCGATGACCACCGCGAGCATAATGTTCATGACGACGACTCCGCCGACCACCATGAAGACACTGACGATGGCGACGGCGGTGGCGGCAATCGCGCTGGTCATCTGATCCCAGGCGGCGACCAGGGAATCGGAGGAGAAGAGGCCGAAGTTATCGGCCTCGCCCGGAGGCACGTGTCGCCAAGCACGGAGCAGCGATCGGACCTCGTCCTGGGCTTGTTCGAGGTGCTGCCGATCCACCGCGAGGGCGGCGAAGCCAATGCCCATGCGACTGCCGTAGATTTTGAAGTAGGTTTCGGCCGGGATGATCGCGAAGCGGTCGCGGGACTGGCCGAACACGCTGCCCTGCTCCTTGGCTACGCCGATGACGGTATAGGGGCGACCGCCGAGGTCGACGACTTTCCCGATCGGGTCGACGGCTGGAAAAAACTTCTGCTTCATCTCGTGACCGATGACGGCGACCATCATCCGGCGGGCGTCGTCGGAATCGGAGAGAAACCGGCCTTGGGCGATTTGGGTGTTGGTGATGACGCCGACGTTGGCGGAGACCCCCCGCAGTTCCACTTCTTCCATCCGTTCGGTGGAGAAGTTCACGGCGACCTGGCGGTTCGTCTCGATGCCGACTTCGCGTAGCAGTTTGGATTCGCGTTTCAGGAAGT